>CAIKNO010000231.1 GCA_903828805.1 uncultured Sandaracinus sp.
CGGGTGCTCGGCCGGGGCTGAGGACGCCCACCGGGCGCCATCCTCGTCGGCCGGCGCCCTGCCAGGTCGAGCCGACGAGGCGCGTGGGCGGCTGGGGCGAGGCGTGGGTCATCGACGTGGGTCATCGACGTGAGGGACCGATCCCGCGCGGGCCGACGGATCGCCTGCAATCTCCTCTCGACCTTCGCTCACGTGGCATTCCGTGCGTTCGCCCGGGGCCCTCGCGCCGCAGGGGGGCTGGTCCTCGACGGCGAGGCGCGGGCTGGTTCCGGCTCAGACGCTCGGGCCGAGCGCGGTCCAGTAGCCGCGCTCGAACGACTCGCGCACGTAGTCGTCCCGCTGCGCATCGAAGCGAGTCGCGAGCTTCGCGTCGAGGGCCGAGCGCGTGCGCGCCATCGCCTCGCCGAGCGGCCGCTCGCTCGCCAGCGCGAGGAGCCGCGCGTAGACCGGATCGACCAGACGAACGGCCACCCCGGCGGTTGTCGCCGCCACCGTCACATGCAGCGGTACGCGGAGGGGCGCGGCGTGGCCCGCGCGCACGCGCACGACATCGATCACGTCGTGCTCGACGCGGAGCAGCGAGAACGAAGGCGCGATCCGAGCGCGCGCGTCGGGCCTCCCGGACCACCCGCGCTCCACCACGGCTGGGACCAGCGGCGCCCGGAAGGCGCGTCGCTCCGCTTCATCGAGCCGCAGCCCGGTCCGAAGGGCGGGCATGGGGACGGCGGTCTCGGCGAGCATCGCGCGTAGCTCCCTCAGCCACGGCCGCGCGTTCGCCTCGGGAGACGCGCCGACGAGCCCGGCCTCCACCGCGCCGCAGAAGGGCACCGCGATCTCGGCCAGGTCGCGCGACGTGGGTCGCGCGTGGGTCAGCACGACCGTCGCCACGCGGTTGAAATGATGGGCGCCGAGCAGGCGTTCGGTCCGTCGGAAGCACTCCTGGAGCGTGACGAAGAGCCGCTTCCAGACCTGCTCGTGGTAGAGCGACACCCGCGCCGCCGCGCCCGGCGGACGCTCGACCACGGACTCGATCAACGCCCTCGTTCGCGCCTCCGGGATCGAGCGAAACGTCCCGTGGCTCACCGTGAGCGGGCTCGACAGCATCCGCCCGAAGAGCTCGGTGCGCTCGCGCCACCACGCCGGGCACGCGGGATCGACGCTCAAGACCCACACCGCGCCGCCCGGATGCGAGCCAGCTCAGCCGTCATGACCTCGAACGGGGGAATGTGCTCGTCCCACTCGAGGATGGTCGGAAACGGTCCGCGGCGGCGCCATGCTTCGGCGTACAGAGCGAGCACGCGATCGTCGACCGCGCGATCGTGGGTGTCGTGCAGGAGACCGTCCGGTCGAGGCTCGTGACCTGCCAAGTGCACGCAGAGGACCCGGTCCCAGGGCACACCGTCGAGATATTCTTGGGGGTCGAACCCGTGGTTCCGCGCGCTGACGTAAACATTGTTCACGTCCAGCAAGATCCCGCAATCCGCCGTCTCGGCGATGCGGCGCAGCATCTCCCACTCGGGCATCTCGCGCGGCTCGAGCTCCAGGTACGTCGACACGTTCTCGATCCCGAACGGTCGCTGGATGGCCTCCTTCACGGCCCGGATCCGGGTGCCGACGTAGGACACGAGCTCGTCCGCGCAGGGCACGGGGAGCAGGTCGTGGTGCGACACGCCCTCCGAGGCGCACCACGCGAGGTGGTCGGTGACGAAGCGTGCGTCGAGCGCGTCGGCGAGTTCTCGAAGCGCGTCGAGGTGACCCGTGTCGAGCCGCGTGGGCCCGGCGAGGTCGAGGCTCACCCCGTGCATCACGAGGGGCAGCGCACGCCCCAGCGGCTCGAGGCGCGCTCGGGGGAGCGCCCCTGGGCGCATGTAATTCTCCGAGAGGACCTCCAGGAAGTCGACGCGCACGTCTCGCGGCTCCTCGAGGACCCGGGCGATGGACGCCACGTGCTGGGGTCTCAGCGCGAGCCCCAGGGCGCTCCGGTCGAGGCCAGTCACGTCACTCCGGCCGCGCCGGCCCCTGCGCGTCTCCGGGGGTGATCTCCGCCGCCTCGAGCGTGGCGGTTCGGAGCCAGCCCACGAGCGTGTCCATCTCCGCGCGCGAGACGGTCTCGTGGTGCGCCGGCATGTCGTGTCGAGCATTGTCGGACGGGGTGAAGCCCGAGACACCGAAGGCGATCGCCCCCCGAAGACGCCGATCCGGGAGGGCGCGGAAGCGCGCGAGTCCGTCGTCGAGGTTCGTGCCCGGCGGGACCTCGACCTTGAACTCGGCCGTGCTGCTCGAGTGGCAGTTGGCGCATCCGGCCTCGGCGAAGAGCGTCTCGGCATCGCGGCCGCGGTCTTGCGCGGCCTCGACGCAGCTCCAGCCCGCGCACCCGTTGACGCCGCGGCAGTCGTGCTCGAAGAGCTCCCCCCAGGGATGCAGGACCATGCCTCGGCACGCGTTGGTCGCGGCGCACGAGGCGTGGGTGCTGACCACGCCCGGCTCGGCGTCGCCGAGGACCATCGCACCCTGAGCGCAGGCGAGCTCGAACTCGTCGTAGGAGATCGCGCCGTCCCGATCGGCGTCGATCATCCCCAGCGCCTCGGCAAAGCGGTCTTCGCCGAGCGTGGGCCGCTCCTCGCCGTCGCAGTTCGAGTCCGTCCCGTCCGCGGTGCGCTCGCGGGCGCCCGGGTGGATCGACGCGTCCAGGTCGTCGCAGTCGCCCGCCGCCGCGACGACCCCGTCGCGATCCACGTCCTCGGGCGGGAGCGCCGGCGCGTCCGCTCCGTCGCAGTCCTGGTCGATGCCATCGCCGCGCACCTCGGCGGCCCCGGGCTGGGCGCGGTGGTTGAAGTCGTCGCAGTCTCCTGCCGCGACCGTCACGCCGTCGCGATCCGCATCGGCCGTCGCGGGATCGACCGCCGCCGGGCCGCAGGCTCCGAGGAGGACCGCGGCCGCGAGGCCGCAGCGGGAAGGCTTCGTCGAGCGAGGAACGGGGCGTCGGCGCTTCATGGGCGGCAACCTACACCACGGCGGGGCCGTGCGGGTGCGGCAAGCTGACGCACCGCCCGCTCGAGCCTGCGGGACGCGGCGGGCCCGAACCCGGTCAGGGCAACAGGTGCCGCACGTAGGCCTCTCCCGCAGGCAGACGCAACGCGAAGGCGCTTGGCGCGTGGCTGTGGTGCTCGATGCGAAGGCCCGACCGGCCGCCGCACCGGAGCGCCCTCGCATCGCCGACGGGCACGCCGCTCGTCCCCGCCAGCGTGGCTGCGTCGGTGCCGAGGACGAGCACCTCGAAGGTCGTGTGCATCTCGGTGGTGCGCAGCACGATGTACCCACCCGACGCCGACGTGACCCGCGCTGTCACGTCCCGAGGAAGCTCGGGGGCGTCGGCCTCCGTCGGGCTGGCCACGAGGTCTTCGGACCACGACGCGAGCGGGTCGCACTCGGCGGGCTCCGGGACGCCACCGTCAGGCGCAGCCCCGTCGGCAGCCCCGTCGGCAGCCCCGTCGGCGTAGGGCGACTCGCGCGACGGCGCGCACGCCACCATGGCGCAGAGGACCACGGATCCCACGAGGAACTCCGAACCACGCATGGTGGTGGGATGCTCCGAGGGGAGCGTCGACGCAAGCCATTCGCCCCGCCGACGCCCGGGTCCGGGCCGAGCACGCCCAGGGCGCGATGCCCCCGTCAGCAGCAGCCGTCGCCGGCGTAGTGCCAGGTCGAGCCGGTGATGACGAGGTCGTCGCGACCGAGCGCCGCGAGGGCGGCCGCGGTCTTGTCGCAGACGCCGAGCGGCACGTCGCGCACCAGCCGGTGTCCCTTGCCGTCGTCGAACACCTCGTCGAGTCCGAGGTGGATGGCGGTCTTTCCGGTGAAGACGCAGGCTCCGTCGGCCGGCACGGGGTCC
>CAIKNO010000232.1 GCA_903828805.1 uncultured Sandaracinus sp.
TCGATCTGGCTCGAGACCCGCATCGAGCCGAGCTCCGTCGCGATGGCGGAGCCGGCCCGGCTCGTGATCATCAACGCCGAGAAGACCGGCGCCAGCTCCCGCGCCAGGGCGAGGCTGACCACCGAGCCGACCTGGTTCTCGGCGCCGAGCTGGCGAAAGCCGTCGACGAGCTGAAGACCGAACACCGCCCCGACGAAGAGCCCCGTCAGCCCGACGATGTAGATGGACTGCACGCCCACGAACTCCATCGCGTCGAGCAGCTGTCGACCACGGTAGGGAGGGCGCAGGCCCCACCGCACGACCTCGTAGAGCAGGCGCATGAGCACCCCGAGCTCCGCCAGCGCCCCGAGCGGCACCGCGAGCATCGCGTCGGCGAGCCGCTCCCATGCCGCCGGGCGCGGGGCGTCCTCGTCCGCGGACGACCCCGTGTCTCGCTTCGACGCCTCGGCCACGCCGTGTCTTACCACGCCCGAAGGCCTCCACGGCCGGCCGCACGGCCGACGCGCCCTCAGCCGCCGAGATGCACGCGCGGGACGCGCCGCGAGATCGAGGTGAGGACGTCGTAGCCGATGGTCCCGGCCCGGGCGGCGACCTCCTCGGCGCGGATCGTCGCGTGACGCTCCTCGAAGCGCTGCGAGCCGACGACGACCACCTCATCCCCGCACGCGCAGCCCGGCACGTCGGTGACGTCGAGCGTCGTCAGGTCCATCGACACGCGCCCCGCGATCGGCGCCCGGAGCCCCCGCACCAGCATCTCGCCGCAGCCCGAGAGGCCGCGCAGGAGGCCATCGCCGTACCCGAGCGGCACCGTGGCGATGCGGGTCGGCCGCCGGGCCACGAACGTCCGGTCGTATCCGACGAACTCGCCCGGCTCGAGGTCGCGCAGCGCGATGACCTCGGTGCGCAAGCGCAGGGCCGGACGGAGCTCGAGGCCGTCCTCGGGCGTCGGCTGCACCCCGAAGAGCGCCCCCCCGGGACGCACCATGTCGAAGCGCGCGTCGGGTCGGCGAAGCGTGGCCGCCGTGTTGGCGACGTGCACCGTGGCGACGGGGTGCCCGGCCCGCAGCACCTGGGCGCGCGCCTCCGCGAAGCGCTCGAGCTGCTCGGACGTCGCGTCGTCGTCGGAGTCCGCGCTCGACAGGTGGGTCATCAACCCGACGACGTGGCAGCGGGGGTGGCGCGCCATCGCGTCGAGGAACGAAGGCAGCCGCCGCAACGGAACCCCGAGGCGCCCCATCCCCGTGTCGATCTTGAGGTGGACCTGCACGCGCCTCTCCCCCGCGGCCCGCTCGAACGCCTCGACCTGGGCGAGGTCGTAGACGACCGGCGTCAGCCCGGCCTCCAGGACGTCGACGTGGGCGTCGCCGTAGACGCCGTTGAGCACGAGGATCGGCGCGCGGACGCCGGCCTCGCGGAGTTCCAGACCTTCCTCCGCGAGCGCGACGCCGAAGCCGGACACGCCCTCCTGCTCGAGGCGCAGCGCGACCGGCACCACCCCGTGTCCGTACGCGTCGGCCTTCACGACCGCGAGCACGCGGGCGGGGGCCGAAAGGGCCCGCAGGATGCGGAGGTTGTGCGCGACGGCGTCGAGGTCGATCTCGGCGCGGGTCGGGCGCATCGACTCGTCGGCGAGGAGGATGCGAGGACGGAAGGTCAACGTCTGTTCGGGACCGCGCACGGGCTGCATTGGGTACGCCCGAACCCCGCCCCGTCAAGGAGCCTCGCGCGCGCAGGGGCCTCGAACGCCGCGCGCGCCGTCGGGCGAGGCCGCCGTCAGAGGGCGGCGCCGAAGCCGCTCGCGGCGGTGTAGGTCGCGCTCGAGAGCGTGAGCGTCGGTGCGGCGTCGAGCGGGAACGTCCCCGCCCCCGGACGGTAGAGGTGGACCGTGCCCGAGCCCGGGGCGCCGACCACCAGCCAGTGGGAACCGTCCGCGGAGAGGTCGGCGAAGCTCGACAGCGCGGTGCCGAACAGCGAGCTGCCGGCGGGCTCCCGGTAGTCGAGGGCGCGGGTCAGGAAGGCCGCGTCCCCGCGCGCGCCGCCCCGGTACACCCACACGCGGCCTGCGCTCGGCGAGCCGACCGCGAGGTCGGCGTAGCCGTCCGAGTTGAAGTCGCCGACCGCCAGGCTGCTCCCGAAGCCGGCGGCCCCCGCGATGAGGGTCCGGCTCGCCGATGCGGCCGGTCCCGTGGGGGACCCGAGGTACACCCGGGCCTGCTGCGCGCCGGGCGCCCCGACGATGAAGTCGGTGTACCCATCGGCGTCGAGGTCCCCGCGGGCGACGGCCGCTCCGAATCGAGCCGAGGCGTCCGGGGGGCCCGCCAGCGCGAAGAGGAACGACACCCCCGCGCCCGACGACGGCGGCAAGGCCTCGAACAGGTAGGCCGCACCGACGCCCGCGGCCGTCTGCGGCGCGCCGATGAGCAGTTCCATCAAGCCATCGCCGTCGCTGTCCGCCGCACCGACGACGGCCTCGCCGAACCGCGAGCCCGCGTCGAGGCCGCCCACGGTCGTCCGCGTGCGCGCGCCGAAGCCGCCCGTCCTGGCCCCCCACCCGATCAGCACGGTCCCGCGGCTGCCCCCGTTCGGAAAGCCGAGCGCCACGTCCGCGTAACCGTCGAGATCGAGATCGCCCGCGGCGGCGAGGGACGCGCCGAGCCCCATCGTGCTGTAGACGGCCGAGCTCGGGGACGGCGCGAGGCCGGAGAGGCCCCCGGCGTGGAGCACGGCAAACCCCTGCACGCCCTCGGGCGCGCCGACCAGCACCTCGGGGAACCCGTCCCCGTCGAAGTCCCCCGCCGGGGCCACCGACGTGCCGCGCGCGAGGAGGTCGGCGAACCCTGCCGCCAGCACGGCCGGCGTCGTCGCAGGACCCGAGCTCGAGGCCCGGTACAGCAGCGCCGCCCCGGCCCCCGACGCGTGCGTGGGCGCGCCGACCACGAGGTCGGAGAAGCCGTCGAGGTCGGGGTCGAGCAGCGCGCCCCAGCTCGTGTCGACCGAGGACGGGACGCGCGGCACCGAGAACGACCAGACGGGGCCCGTCGCGGCGCCGGCCGAGGCGCCGCGGAGCCCTGTCAGCCGCCAGTACCAACGCCCGGCCGAGAGCGACGCGGGGGGCGCACCCGAGGCCCCGGCTGCGTCGAACGAGACGCAGGCGGTCCTCATCGCGAGGTCGCGGCACAGCGCGACGCGGGCCCCGGTCGTGCCCGGCGCGAGGGACCACCTCAGCGTCGGCGTGGCCGACGTCACGAGCGAGGCCGAGGGCGGTCCGAGCGGACGCGGCGGGTCGGTCGTGCACGCGCAACCGAGGCCATCGGGCGTCCGCGAGCATCCCGCATCGCAGGTGAAGCCGCAGGCCCCGAGCGAGCAGACCGCGCGCGCATCCGGGGGCGCCGAGCAGACGACGCCGCACGCGCCGCAGTGCGACGGTTCGACCGCGAGGTCGACGCACGACGCCCCGCAGCACGTGCGCCCGGCCGCACACGCAAGCCCGCCGCAGAGCCCCGCGTCCCCACCGCCCGCGTCGACACCGACACCCGCGTCGAGCCCGCCGCCCGCATCGACACCGCCGCCCGCATCGACACCGCCGCCCGCATCGACACCGCCGCCCGCATCGACACCGCCGCCCGCGTCGAGCGCGACAGGACCGGCGTCGTCGGGCCCCGCATCCGCGCCCCCGCCGCCGTCCGTGTCCGGAA
>CAIKNO010000233.1 GCA_903828805.1 uncultured Sandaracinus sp.
AAGCCTCGGCGCGCGATCCGGCCGCGTGGGGCCGCGCGCCTCCTCACCGGCCCAGCATCGTCGTGAGCTCGCCGCTCTCGACGAGCTTCGCGAGGTCGTCGGCGCCGCCCACGAGCGTCCCCTTGACGAAGACCATCGGGAACGTCGGCCACCCGGTCCACATCTTCAGCGCGTTGCGCTTTCGCCAGTCGGAGAGGTAGCTGCCGTACTCGAGGTACGTGTGCTCGATGCCCTTGGCGGTAAGCAGCTTGCACGCCCGACGCGGGTGGGGGTTCTGCGCCATCCCGACGACGACGACGGCGTGCTTGGCGACGGCGGCCTCGACCTCGTCGATGACGTCGGCGTGATGCCCCGAGACCTTGCTCTCGATGGCGGGATGAACGCGGCTGGGCGGAAGGACTCGTCGCGACATGGGATGCCTCCTGGGCTACGCCGACTTGTCAGCCGGCGGGCGCCTTGGCAAGGTCCGCCGCCATGCCTACACGCTTCTTCGCGCTCACCTGGATCCTCGTTCTGGGATGCGGTGGCCTGCCCGCGCGTCCGGGGACCGCAGCCGACCTCGCGCCGGAGGCGCAGGCCCAGGCGTTGCTCGCGCTCTACGACCCCATCTACGTCGCCCTCTACACCGAGAGCGCGCGGGCGGCGTGGCTCTCGAGCACCGACGTGAGCGACGAGCACACGGGGCTTCGAACGGGGGCCGACACGGCCTTCGCGGCGTTCGCCGGCAACGCCGAGGTCATCCGCCGTGCGCGGTTGCTGCTCGAGCACCCCGAAGCGCTGTCCGATCTCACCGTGCGACAGCTGCGGCAGATGCTCTCGCTGGCGGCCCAGGCGCCGCAGACCCGGCCCGACCTGGCGCGGGCGCGGGTGGCGGCCGAGGCGCGGCAGAGCGCACGCCTCGACGGGTTCCAGTTCTGCTTGCGCCGCGAGGGCACGACCTGTGTCGAGCCGGTCATCACCAACGACCTCGATCGGGTCCTCGGAGAGTCGACCGACCTCTCGGCGCGGCTGCGCGCGTGGGAGGCGAGCAAGGAGGTCGGCGCCACGCTGCGCGACGGCCTCGTCGAGCTGCAGGGGCTCCGCAACGGCGTCGCGCGGGAGATGGGGTACGCCGATTTCTTCGCGTTCCAGGTCGACAACTACGGCATGAGCGCGGACGAGATGATGGTCCTGCTCGACCGGCTCGTCGCCGAGGTGCGACCCCTCTACGAGCAGCTCCAATGCTGGACGCGGTACGAGCTCGCGCGGCGCTACGGCGTGGCGGAGCCTCCCCGGCTGATCCCGGCGCACTGGCTCGGCAACCGCTGGGGGCAGAGCTGGCCGGGGCTCGTCGAAGGCGTGAACATGGACGCCCTCGTCGAGGGGCGCGAGCCGCGCTGGATGGTCGAGCAGGCCGAGCGCTTCTACGTGTCGATGGGGTACCCCTCGCTGCCCACGTCGTTCTGGGAGAACAGCGACCTCTATCCGGTGGCGGAGGGGCAGACCCGCCGCAAGAACGCGCACGCGAGCGCGTGGCACGTGGATCTCGAGGGCGATGTCCGCTCGCTGATGAGCGTCGAGCCGACCTGGGAGTGGTTCGGCACGACGCACCACGAGCTCGGGCACATCTACTACTACATGACGTACTCGCGGCCGGACGTGCCGTTCCTGCTCCGCGAGGGCGCCAACCGCAGCTACCACGAGGGCATGGGCGACCTGATCGCGCTCGCCTCGTCGCAGGAGCCGTACCTCCGCGAGATCGGTCTCCTGCACGAGGGGCAGCAGATCGACCAGATGCAGTGGCTGCTCGACTCCGCGCTGACGGGGCCCATCACGTTCCTGCCTTGGTCGGCGGGCACGATGAGCCACTTCGAGCACGACCTCTATTCGAACGAACTGCCGGCGGCGGAGCTCGACCGGCGATGGTGGTCGTACGTCGCGCGCTACCAGGGCATCGCGCCGCCCGCCGAGCGCCCCGAGGGCGGCTGCGACGCATGCACCAAGACCCACATCAACGACGACCCTGGTCAGTACTACGACTACGCGCTCGCGAACGTCGTGCTCTACCAGCTGCACGATCACATCTGCCGCAACCTGCTCCATCAGGAGCCGCGCAGCTGCAACTACTACGGCCATCCGGAGGTGGGTGTGTTCCTCCGCGCGATCATGGCGCCGGGCGCGAGCCGCGACTGGCGTGAGGTGCTCCGTGAGCACACCGGGCAGGACCTGACGGCCGCGCCGATGCTCGCGTACTATCAGCCGCTCCTGCAGTACCTGCAGGACCAGAACCAGGGCCGTGCGTGCGGCTGGGAGTGATCGACGGTGACCAGCGGACATGAAGGACCGTGGAGCCCGCAGCCCTCGCCGGCTCCAGGGGCGATGACGACGCCGCAGGGCGGGGCGGCCGCCACGGGCACGTGGATCGGCGTCGGGCTCTCGGTGGCCTTGCTCGGACTCTCGGTGCTCTCGTGCCTCGCGACCGGGATCGTCGCCGCGAACGAGAGCGAGCGGTTCGCGGTGGAGGTGTCGTACGTGACCGTGCCGATGATCGCGGGCGGGCTCGTCCCGTGGATCGTCGCGCTGCTGACCCGCAAGAAGTCCCGCGCGCTGGCGGTGGGCGCGCCGCTCGGGTGCGGCTGCCTCTCGTGGGCCGTCGCGCTCGTCGGGACGATCGCGTTCTACGCGCTGGTCTGGGATTCCCTCTGAGCGCGGCTCCGGAGCGTCGGCTCGGACCTGCGGGCCGTTGACGGCCCGGCACGCCTGCCGTAGCGTCGAGTCGCCAGCGGTGCGTGCGGAGTGACCGTGCGCCTCGAGGGAATCCGGTGTGAATCCGGGGCTGCCCCGCAGCGGTGTGCGAGAACGAACGTCGTGACGACCACTGCGCGGGAGCGCGGGAAGGCGCGGCCAGTAGGAGGACCTCGGAGGTCCGCGCTCGCGAGCCCGAAGACCTGCCGATGGTGTCGCGCGCGCGAGAGCGTGAGGCGACGGCTCCGGGGCCCCGAGGGAGGGCCGCGGAGGGGTCGGGCAGCGGCGCGCACCGTTCGCGGTGAACGTCGCTCGCAGGGTGCGCCGTCGTCGCGGTGCATCGCCCGCAGGGTGCGCGTCGCGCGCAGGGCGTGTCGAGATGAAGTCAACGTTCGGTCCGGGACGGTCCGCCGCGCTCGCGTGGGTGCTCGCGGGCTGTGGCGTCGCGGGGGGGGCCGAGGGCCTCTCCGACGGCGGCGTCCTGGTGGGGGAGGGGGGCACGGCGTCGCCGGCTGCCGCGCTCGCGGACGAGGTGTTCGAGGCGCCGGGCGCGACGTTCGACGGCTTCGGCGACCCGTCGCGCGCGACCAACGGCGTGCGCGGTGGCGGCCCCAACGGCGGCTCCCTCGACGTCTACTCGCTCGACGACGCGGCGCGTCCGTACCTCTCGCTCGGCTGGAACGGCCGACGGGTGATGGACGGTCCCGGTGCCGATCTCGTGGTGTTCGAGAACGCGTTCCGGCTCACGTCCGGGATGGACCAGTTCATGGACCCCATCGTCGTGTCGGTCTCTCGTGACGGCCGCGTATGGGTCGACCTTCCGCACGACTACGTCGCGCCCGACGAGCGGCTCTACGTTCGCGATCCCGACGCGTGGCAGGGATTCGCCGGCCGGACCCCGGTCCTGCTGCACACCGAAGAGCACGCCGTCGATCCGTTCGATCCGATCGCGGCGGGCGGGGATGCCTTCGATCTCGCGGCGCTGCCGAGTGACGGGGGCGAAGGCGACGCCATCCGCCTCGAGGGGGCCCGCTACGTCCGCCTGCAGTCCGCCACCCGCCGGACGAACCCGGACGTCGGTGCCCCTTTTCCCCGCGACGTCGCAGGCAACGGCGCGGACATCGACGGAGTGTTCGGACGCTGGGTCACGGCGCGTCCCTGATCCGCGTCCGGTGCTACGGTTCCCGCGGTGACGCCCGCGACCCTGGTGATCGAGCTCGCGGAGAAGATGGGCCTGCTCGCGGCGTCGGCGCTCGTGGCCGTGCTCTTCCCGCCACTTCGAAATCGGCTGCTCGGCGTGGGTCGCCGCGTCGACAAGCTCGCGGCGGTCGGCCTCGGCCTGGGCCTGTCGATGTGGGGCGCGATGCTCGGTCTGCACGTCGCGGGTCAGGACATCAACGTCCGCGCCATCGGGATCTTGATCGCCGCCATCCTGGGCGGCTGGAAGGCCGGCGCGCTGACGGGCCTCGCCGGCGGACTGTTCTACGCGTTGCAGGTGGATGCCCCGACCGCGCCCTGGGTGCTCGTGGCCTCCCTGGTCGATGGCGCGCTGACCGGCCTCGTGGCGGAACGGCGTCCGCTCTGGGTGCAGGGGCCGCGGGTCGGGCTCACGGCGGTCGCCGTGCAGGCCCTGCATCTCGCCGTGGTGGGGGTCGGGGTGCTCGCGCTCGGGGACCCCGCCCTCTACGTGCCGGCGTGGCCGGCGCATCTCGTGAAGCTGCTCGTCAACGCGGCGGGCGTGACGATCTTCGTGCTCGTCACGCGGCTCGTCATCACGCGCGAAGAGCACGCGGTGGCCCTCGTCGCGGCGCGGGCGGCCGCCGATCAGGCCTCGCTCGAGGCGCTCCGGCGACGTCTCGAGCCGCACTTCCTCTTCAACGCGCTGACGGCGCTGAGGGCCACGATCCGGCGTGATCCGGACGCGGCCCGCGAGCTGGTCACCGACCTCGCCGACCTCTACCGCTACCTCCTCTCGCATCCCGACGACGCGACGCTCTCGGCGGAGGTCGCCCACGCGAGCGCGTACCTGGCCATCGAGCGGGTCCGTCTCGGGGAGGGGCGCCTGGTCGTCGAGTCGGATGTGCCCCGAGGCCTGGAATCGATGCGGGTGCCGGCGTTGTTGCTCCAGCCGCTCGTGGAGAACGCCATCCGACACGGAGTCAGCCGACGCAGCGGCACCGGCAAGGTCCGCATCGAGGCGCGCGCGCAGGGCGGCGACCTCGTCATCCGCGTCGCGGATGCAGGGGACGGCGAGCCCGTGCCGGGGGCGGGGGCCGGGAGCGGGATCGCCCTCGCGACGCTGCGCGAGCGCCTCGCGCGGCTCTTCGGGGCCCGCGCGTCGTTGACCCTGACGGTGCACGATGCGGGGGCCGAGGCGACGGTGCGCCTGCCGGCGACCGGGTCCGAGCCGCTGCTCGCAGTCCTCGAGGAGGCCGATGATGGAGCCCGCATCTGAACTGCCGTTGCACGCCGTGGTGGTGGACGACGAGCCGCTCGCCCGCGACGAGCTCGTGTTCCTGCTCGAGCAGGTCGGGGGGGTGGAGGTCGTCGGCTGCGCGGACAGCGCGGGCCGCGCGCTCGCGCTCGTCGCCGAGCTCCGGCCCGAGGTCGTGTTCGCCGACCTTCGCATGCCGGGCCCCGATGGCCTCGCGCTCGCCGAGGCGTTGATGGCGAGGCAGGCGGGGATCTCGATCGTGGTGGTCTCGGCGCACGACGAGGGCGCGCTGCGGGGCTTCGAGGTCGGTGTCGTGGACTACCTGTTGAAGCCCGCGCGGCTCGAGCGGGTGCGCAAGGCCGTCGCCCGGGTGCGTGCCCGGGTCGCCGACGAGCAGGTCACGGCGCCGGCGTCGTCGCGCGAGCCGGTGCTGACGCGCCTCGCGGTGCGCCGGCGCGGCGCGTACGTCGTCGTCGACATCGAGGACGTGGTGTGGTTCGAGATGAAGGACGAGCTCGTGTGGGCCGTGACCGACGGCGACCGGCACGCGCTCGATCTCACGCTCTCGGCGCTTGAGCAGCGCCTGCCCGAGGGGGTGTTCTTTCGTTCCCACCGGGGCTACCTGGTGCGGCTCGATCGCATCGTGGCGCTCGAGCCCACGGGCGCGGGCACCTTCGAGTTGACCCTCTCGCACCCCGAGGCGCCGCGCATCCCGCTCGCGCGCGAGCGGGCACGTCTGCTCCGCGAGCTCATCCCGATCGCCGGCTGAGCGACCACGCCGAAGGCGGAGCCCCGGGGGATGGATGGGAGTCGACGCCGCGGATGCGTGAGCGACCCGCAACGAGCGCGCGGCAGGAACCGCGCTTCGTCAGAACTCGAGGACGGGCCGTGCCCTCCGTCTTCCAAGCGATACCGCGACCTGAACTCGACGGTTGTGATCGGGGAAAGGCTACGGGTAGCCTTCGCCCATGGACCTGCTGACACGCATTCTCGGGCTCAGCCTCCTCTTGCTCGCAGGCTGCGGGAGCGGAGCGCCGTCGGACGCGGGACCGGACACCGCGCGTGACACCGGCGGCACCCAAGTGTGTTCGTGTTCTGGAAGCTGCGGGCGACCGTCGGCGGACGTCATCTGGCCCGCAGACCAGAGCTGTGCGCAAGGAGCGTGCGACGGGATCAGCAACTTCCACTGCCCGGAGGACGCCGGGCCGGCCGCGACCGTCGATGCCGGCCCTCCCGCGCCGGGCGTGGTGCAGGTCGTGCTCTTCGTGCACATCGAAGACAACACGCCTCCTGGGACGATCGGCTCTCCGATGAGCCGCACGGCCTACCTGCGCCTGCGCTCGACCTTGCTCGCCCTGGGGGCCCGCGCTGCAGGTCTGCGCTTGAGGTGGGTCCTGCAGCCGGACTGGTCCTTCCTGGAGGCCGCGCGGGTCTACGAGGACGCGGCGGTCACCGCCGACACCGGGGGCGCGAACCTCCTCGTTCACCTCCGCGACGTGCTGGGCGTTGCCATCGACCCGCACTCGCACGAGAACGGGGGATACAACTACACCGACGTGGCCTATCTGCTCGAGCAGCTGGGCGTCGGTGGGACGACCGTGATCGGCGGGCACATCTGGGACCCGAGCTTGCCTCAGTTCCAGGCTTGGGATCGATTCCGCGTGCCGGTGGCCGGTGAGCACTACCCCACCGCGATGTGGCGGGGGGACATCCTCATCGGCGCGGGGACCCCGAACCACGTCAACGACCCGCGGGTCAGTGGGGTGTGGCGCCCGCTCGATCGAGATCACTTCTTCACCGACGACCCAGCCGGGAACATCGTGGTGGTCGGCGCATGGGAGGGTGGGGTCGACGGTGTGCGGGAGCTGGTGGCGCTGCACGCGAGCGGTGCGGTGCCGGCCGATCGACTCCTCACCGCCTCGTGGAACATCCCGCCCAACACGATCGCCGCGCCCGGAAGCCTCGACACGCTCGAGGCGTCCACGCTCGCACCGCTCGCAGAGTTGCGGGACGCGGGCCTGATCGAGGTCACGGACTTCACGGCGATCGTGGACCTGTGGCGGGCCCGTCACGGCGCGCGGCCGTCGATCTGGATGCCGTGATCGTCGCGGTGCACGGGGGACACCGTGCAGCATGGGAGCATGGCGCCCCGCCCGCGCGCCGCGCGGGTGGTGCCGCGCGCGCCATGGGCCGCCCTTCACGCCGGCGCGGGCCAGCCGAGCGTCGTCGCGACCGCACGCGCCGCGTCCGAGGCCTGCACGCGCAGCTCCGGGACGGCGGTCGACTCCCACTGCGTGGCCTTCCTCAACGTGCCGATGACGAGGAGCGAGTCCACGGCGTTCCCGCCGGCGAGCGCATGGCCGAGGCTGTCGGTGTGCACGCCGAGGCCGAACGGATCGGGTTCGAGCCAGCCGCCCTCGACCAGCGAGCGCACGACCGGCGTGCTCGACGCGGTGGAGGCCGCGCCAGGCCCGGTGCAGTTCACGACCCAGTCGGCCCGGAGCGTCTCGAGGGCGTCGCCGCCGCGCTCCTTGAGGCGAAGCACGACCTCGCTGCCCGTCGCCTGCGCGTCGACGATGCGCGCCGCCTGGAACCGGAGTGCGCCCCTTCCACGGAACGCCGCGACCTGGGCCGCGACCTCCGGGGGCATGCGGTGCCGGTGGACCTCCCAGAAGGGCCGGACCACGCGGAGGAACCGGCGCGCTTCCGCCTCGGGAAGGGCCCGCCAGAGGCGCGGCGTGTGCGGGCGGAGCCCATCGATGACCGAGCGCCAGTCCTCCCCCTGCGCCTGCGCCTCCCGCACCGCCGCGCGGACGGCGTGGAGAAGGGCCCGTGCGCCGAGCG
>CAIKNO010000234.1 GCA_903828805.1 uncultured Sandaracinus sp.
CCAACGGCGTCATCCACATCATCGACCGCGTGCTCCTTCCCCCCACCGTGGCGGACCTCGCGCGCTACGCGGGCCTCACGTCCCTCGTCGGCGCGGTGACCACGGCCGACCTCGGGTCCACGCTCTCGGGCGCCGGTCCGTTCACGGTGTTCGCGCCGACGAACGAGGCGTTCGGCATGCTGACCGGCATGCCCACGGTCGACGTGCTCCGGACCGTCCTGCTCTACCACGTCGTCAGCGGCGCGGTGGACTCGGGCTCGGTCCCCGCGATGGCGCCCTCGGCCTCGCCGAACGCGTACGGTGACAACCTCACGCTGCTCTTCGACACGACGGCCGGCGTGAAGATCAACGGCGGCAGCACCGCCCCCGCGATGGGCGCGAACGTCGTCGTCGCCGACGTCGTCGGCACGAACGGCATCGTGCACGTGATCGACCGCGTCCTGATGCCCATGAACATCCCCGCCGCCGCCACGGCGGCCGGCCTCACCGGCCTCCTCGGCGCGGTCACGGCCGCGGCCGACCTCCCCATGGGCGGTGGCACCGTGGTGGCCGCGCTCTCGGCGCAGGCCCCCTACACCGTGTTCGCCCCGACGAACGCCGCGTTCACGGCCGCGGCCTCGGTCGTCTCGACCCTGACCACCGCGCAGGTCCGCGACGTGCTCCTCTTCCACGTGCTGTCGACCACCGCCTTCCCGGCGCCGGTCCTCGCGGCCGACCTCCCGGCGATGGCGAGGTCGCTCCCGACGCTGAACGCGGCCAATCAGATCGCGTTCAACCCCGGCCCGCCCCCGACCGTCCAGACGCAGAGCATCGTGGCCACGGACATCGTGGTGACCAACGGCGTGATCCACCTGATCGGTGGCGTCATGGTCCCGACGACGCTCTGAGCCCCACACCTCTCGGTTCGTGAAGGAGGCCGCCCCGCGCAAGCGAGGCGGCCTTCTCGCGTCGAGTCCGGCCGGGCGATCCCTTCGCGGCAGGTTCAGACCAGCCACCGCGCGACCTGCGCGCGGAGCCACCAGCCGAACTGGGCTCGTTTCTGGTACCCGGGCACCACCGCGAAGGTGCGGATCGCCTCGTCGAGGGCTGCGCGTGCGGCCGCTTCGTCCCGCAGCGCGCGGTGCGTGAGCGCGAGCTTCACGTGGCCCTCGACCGAGCTGGAGCGGAGGCCGACGAAGCGCTCGAAGGCGTCGAGCGCATCGTCCGTTCGACCGAGCTTCCGGAGCGCGTCGCCGGCCACCAGGTAGGGCTCACCGAACCGCACCCTCGGGTCGATCTGCACCGCGCGGACGAGCAGCGGAACGGCCTCCGCGGCGTCGCCGCGCTTCGCGTGCGCGAGGCCCGAGAGATAGAGCAGCTCGGCGTCGTCGGGGAAGCGCTTGCGTGCCTCCTCGAGCAGCGCGAGCGCGCGTCCCGGCCGGAGCCGGTCGATGTAGACCATCGCGAGGTCGCGGCGCGCGGTGACGTTCGCCGGGTTCGCCTCGATCTGCCGGGTCAGGGCCCGGGTCCGTCCCATCGTGCGGAAGAGCACGAAGGGGTCGGGGATGAACTGCCGGAGCAGGAAGAGCACCACGAGCCCCACGGCGAGCGGCGGATACCGCAGCACGAAGGTCAGCGCGATCCACGCGAAGTAGTACGCGAAATAGCCCATCGGTCGTGGCTCAGCGGGCGCGGTGCTCGTGCTCGGCGACCCACGCATCGAGGCGCGCCCACTCGCGGTACAACCAATCGACGCGGCCGTCCGGATCTTCGGGGATGTCGCGTCGGGCCACCCGCCACAGCTTCATCTTCACCTCGCGGCGCAGCATCGCGCCGGCGAGGATCTCCCGGAGCGTCGCGAACCCTTCGAGGCCGGCGTGGGCGAAGAACACCACGTCCGCATCGCACGCATCGACCAGCGCCAGCGTCCCTCCGAGCCGCGGCGGCAGCACATGGCCGAACTCGGCGGCCCGCGCGTGGAGCTCCGGGTGCTTGGAGGCGAGGACCTCGAGCGCGCGCGCGCGTTTGGACCGCGTGAAACGTGTCCCCTCGGGGTAGATGAGCACCCCGTCCCTGGGGCCCATGCCGCGCGCGAGGTCGCGGACGCGGGCCACCTCGGCCTCGCTGTGGCCGCCGCTCCGATCGACGAAGCAGTTGGGCAGCCGGCGACCTGCGACCTCGAGGCACGGGTCGATCAGCAGCTCCTTCTTGAGCACGAAGCGCAACCGCAGGCCGTGACGCGCGGTCAGGAAGACGGTGGGGAGCAGCGTGTCGGCGAGGGCGGCGTGGCGGATGAACACCAGCACCGGCCCTGGCGTGGCCAGCGCGTCGCCGTCGATCGAGAAGCGGAGCGAGAACAGCGTGCAGGCCGCGCGGAAGAGCCCCGAGGCCCACCGCTGCTGCACCGCGTACGTGCCGTTCAGGAGGCGTGCGCTCGAGGAGCCGAATCCCGACGCGAGCCAGACCCACGCGAGCGCGACGAGCCCGACCAGCTCGGCCGCAAGGTACGCGTAGGCGAAACAGAGCACCCGCGCGATCGTCGATGGTCGTCGTGACACCGCGCTGCGGACCACGTCGAGGAGCAGGGCCGCGGGGAGCAGCGCCGGCGTCATCGCGACGAGCCCTGCGAGGCCTGCGCCGAGGACGACGAAGGAGATGAGCCGGCGAAGGGTGCGCATCACGTCGGCCGACCTCGCGTCGCGACGGACGATGCCGGACCGAATCGACACGGGGCCTCCGTCGGGCGCTGACTTCGCATCCGGGGAGGCTGAAGCCGTCCCGGGTCCCGGGTCCAGTCCGTCGTTCATCGGGGCCGTGACTCGGTGCGCGGCGCCGGCGACCGACCGCGAGATCGTCGACCGTCCGAGATCGAGAGCAGCGCGCGACGGGTCGTGGGACCATGTTCGGCTCGTGGACCAGCGCGCCGACGAACGACCGAGACCTCGAGAACCCCGTGCGTCCCGCGCCCTGGTGGTGGCCCGCATCGCGCTCCCCATCGCGCTTCTCGGTGTCGGATATGCGGTGCTCGTCGCGGACCGGTGGCGGATCGACCACGAATTGCAGCTGGTCGCGCCCGTGCAGGCGCGTCCGGGCGACACCATCCCGCTCCGTGCGTTCGCGTTCGCGGACGTCGACGACGAGGACGGGGGACGGCTCGAGACGGCGTCGGTGGAGGTGGTCCTGACGCGGGGAGACGGCGCGCTGGCCACGACCTCCCTGCGCCCGTCGCCGGTCCAGTCGTCGGAGGGCAGCCTCGAGATCCCGCCCTCGATGCGGCTCGGGGACGCATCGCTCTTGGCGACCGCGAGGGTCGCGGGCCACGTCGTCGCGACCGTCGAGCGCCCGCTCCGCATCGAGCCGCAGGTCGTCGGGATGTCGCTCGGTGGACGAACCTCGGCGCGTCTGTCGTTGCGGCAGCTGGGGCCGATCGAGTTCGACGGCCCGGTGGTGCCGCTCATCGGGTCGCTCGAGGTCCGGGTCCGGGGCGGCGTGTGCGTGCCGGACGAGCCTTGCGAGGTGCTCGTCGATGCGGGCCCCCACCTCTCCGTCGTGTTCGACCCGGTGCCCGCGCTCGAGGTCCGATCCGCGTCGACCGAGGGCGGCGTCCACCGGGTCCGGGTCGTGGTCCACGGCGCCGAGGCCGCGACCACCCTGCGCGTCGTCGATGCGTCCACCGGCGCGCCGGTGGCGCACCGGACCGTCCGCCTTCCGGTGGCCCTCGCGACCCCTTGGCTCGACGTGGCGACACCGGCGTCCCCGCGCGCGCGTCTGAGGTTGCGGCCTCCGCCGGGGCGCTCGCAGCTCGTGGTCGATGCGTTCCAGGAGGGCCGATGGACCGCCACCGCCACGATGGCGTCGCGGGACGAGGTGCTCCCCTTCGAACTCGCGCCCGGCCTGACCCGCCTGCAGGTGCGGGCCGATCCGTTCGGAGGCGAATATGTCGCTTCGCGCTACGTGCAGGTCGGCGACCCGGCGGCGGAGGGGGTCGGCGCGGCGTTGCGAATCGAGGGCTTGGACCCGCCGGCCCGCGACCTCCCGGAGGCGATGCTGCTCGCGGACGCGGAGGAGGCGCAGCTCGTTCTCCCCGACGCGACCTCTGGGCTCGCGGCGGACCAGGCCCGCGTGGAGGTGGCCCGCCGCCGCCTGCATCTCGCGGGGGGCGCGGCGCTGGGGATCGGCGTGGTGATCGTCGTGGTGCTCATCTTGCGACGGGGTCTCCGCGCCGCTGCGGAGGCCCGCGCGGTGTTGAGCGCGGCAGGCGATCCCGACGCCGACTCGCGCAGCGCGCGGTGGCACTCGGTGCTCGAGGTGGTGCTCCTCGTCGCAGGGGTGGGGCTCGCCTTGATCGCCGGCATCGCGCTGATCCTCGTGCGCGGGGCATTGAGCGGTGGGTGACAGGGGTGTTCCCGCTCGACCCGTCGTCCCTCTGGGGCGCGTGGGCCTCGTTGACGGCGCCCGCCCATCCGGCACACTATTCCCTCTCGTGTCCCGCTCCTTCTGCATGACCTGTCCGACCTCGTCCGCGCTGCGGAGACGGGGTGGCGCGTGGGGTCGGCCGCCCGGAGGACCGTGTCCATGATCGCCGGCGGGGACGCAGCGCCCGGGGTGGTGCGTGACCTGCGAGGCCGGCGGCTCGGACGCTACGAGGTGGTGGTCGAGCTCGCGTCGGGGGGCATGGCGACGGTCTACGTCGCCCGGGTGCAGGGCGTGGCGGGCTTCGAGCGGCTCGTCGCCGTCAAGGTGCTGCACCCACACCTCGCGCACGACGAGGACTTCATCTCGATGTTCCTCGACGAGGCCCGCCTCGCAGCCGGCATCCGGCATCCGAACGTCGTGCCCACCGTCGACATCAGCGATTCGCACGGCGACGGATTCTTCCTGGTGATGGAGTACGTCGAGGGGGACCATCTCGGGGCCCTCGTACGCGAGTCGATGAAGGCGGGGCGCATGCTCCCGATGCCGGTCCTCGCGCGCATCGTGCTGGACGCGCTCGAAGGGCTCGGTGCAGCCCACCGGCTCGCGGACGCCGATGGAGCCCGCCTCGGGATCGTCCACCGAGACGTCTCGCCCCACAACATCCTCGTCGGCAGCGATGGCATCACGAGGTTGACCGACTTCGGCGTCGCCAAGGCCGACGTTCGCCTCAGCACCACGCGGGACGGCCAGTTCAAGGGCAAACTCAGCTACGTGTCGCCCGAGCAGGCCGCGGGACGAGACGCCGATCAACGCTCCGATCTCTTCAGCATGGGCGTGGTGTTCTGGGAGGCGATCACCGGAAGGAAGCTCTTCCGGGCCGACAGCCATGCGTCGCTGCTCGCGCGCGTGCAGAGCGAGCCCATCGCGGCGCCTTCCACGATGGTGCCGGATGCCGCGCCGCTGGACGCCGTGTGCATGCGGGCGCTCGATCGGAACCCCGCGAACCGTTTCCAGAACGCCGAGGAGTTCATCGAGGCGCTGGAAGGGGCCTGCCGCGAATTCGGCGGCGCGGCCAACGCCCGCGCCGTCGGCAAGGTCGTGCGGGAGACCCTCGGCGCGAAGATCGACGCGCAGAGTGTCCGGATTCGAGAAGGCATCGATGCGCTCGGCCGTGCCGACGTCAAGGTCGGAGCGATCCCGTTGCCCGAAGGCGGCAGCTCGCCGGGAAGCGTCGATGCGCACCGTGGTTCCGGTCTGACCCCGAGCCTCGTTCGGAGGATCGAGACGAACGACCTGGGCGCGGTGCCCGCGCGGTCGCCTTCCGGTTCCGAGGTCGAGACCGTCGCAGGACCGATCGGGGAGTCGTCGGTGCGGACGGGGGCCTCGGGACCGCACGCCGCGCCGACCGCCCCCGCCAAAGTCGAGGCCCCCGCGGAGGTCGTTCCAGCGGCGGAGTCGTCGTCGGGGACCGGTGACGTCCAAGCGCCCGCGCCTTCGGCGCCGGCCGCGAGGCCCGCGGGCGGTCGAGGCCTCCCGGCGGGCTCGCTCGCGGCGCGTGGAGGCGCTCTTCGCAGCCCTCCCGCGGCCTCCGCGGCGGCTGGACGCGAGGCCGTCGCGGCGTCCTCGAGCGACGAGGCGTTGGGG
>CAIKNO010000235.1 GCA_903828805.1 uncultured Sandaracinus sp.
CGGCGTATTGCAGGGACCACCATGCGACCTTCGCGACGTCGAGCAGGCTCGAGGCCCCGCGCTCGTAGCGCCACCGCGCGAAGACCCGGCCGGTGTTCACCCGGACGAGGGTGTGGTCCATGTCGAAGAACGCCGCGCGAAGGGTCACAGCCAGCTCCGCACGAGGACCTCCGCGACGACGTTGCTCGCGGCGTGGAATAGGATGGAGGCGCCGATCCCGCCGCGGCGCGCGCGCAGCCACCCGAAGAGCAGGCCGGGGAAAAAGACGGCGAGCTTCTGCACGTGGGGCTCGGTGGCGAGGTGCACCGCCGCGAAGAGCAGCGCCTGGAGCACGAGCACGACCGGGCGCACCGGCGCGCCGAGCCAGCGGCGTTGCGCGGGCCAGGCGTCGGCCAGTCGGGTCTGGACGTAGCCGCGAAAGAAGGCCTCCTCGGGCAGACCCACGAGCACCACCTGGGTCAGGGCGAACGAGCCCAGGTCCGAGGGCCAGGCGAGCGAGAACGCGCGCGCGGGCTGGTGCCACGCCCAGAACCCCACGACGAAGGGCGGGAAGACCACGGCGCAGAGCGCCACGGTGAACGCGAGCTCCCGCATCCCCGACGGCAGGGCGGCGCGGACGGCGCGGCCGAGATCGTAGAGGCCCAGGGGCCCGGCCGGCCGGTCGTCGCGTTCGTCCGTGGGCTCGAGCAGCCCGCCGAGATCGATGCCGAAGCGCGCCGCGCCCTCCGGCTCGCGGCGGGCCAGGCGCAGCGGCACGAACAAAAAGACGAACGCGATGCCGAGGTGCACGAGGTCCCGGACGGCGGGCCAGGCGCGCCCGAGGCCGAGCAAGGCGGTCGCCGCGAACACGAGGGCGAACACCACGGCGACCTCCATGGTCGCGGGGGGCAGGCCCACGCCGGGCCCGCCTCGCTGGCCCTCGGGCAGGAGCGCTCGGGGCGCCTCGGTCGATGCGCGCTCGTTCACGGGCAGCGAGGGCATGATAGGTTGCGTCGCGATGGTCAAGCGCACCCGCCCGCCCGGACAGCCCACGCCTCGAGGCCGCCGCGCCTGGCTCGAGCTCGCCTTGCTCTCGGGGGGCGCAGCGTCGTTGGGCCTCACGGGCCGTCGCGTGGCGCGCGCCGCGCCGCCGACCGCCCAGGCCGGCGCCCACCTCGGCGAGGCCGCCCCGGCGCTGAGCACCGCGCGGGTCTCCGGTCCCGACGGGGTGCGTCTGCCGGAGCTCGCCGGCCGGGTCGTGGTCCTCGATTTCTGGGCCACGTGGTGTGGGCCGTGCCGGTCGATCATGCCGTACCTCGACGCGCTCCACGGGCGGCACCACGAGCATGGCCTGACGGTGCTGGGCATCACGCGCGAGCCCGAGGCCCGGGTGCGGGCGCACCTCGCGGAGCGGCCCGTGGGCTACACGATCGCGCGCGATCTCGGCGACACCTCGCTCCGCTACGGCGTCAGCGCGCTGCCGACGCTGGTGGTCCTGGATCGTCGGGGGCGGGTGCGCGAGGTCGAGCAGGGCGTCGATGGCGGCTCGATGGTGCGGCTCGAGCGGCTGGTGCAGACCCTGCTCGCCGAGTCCGCGACGTAGCGGACGCCTCGAGGGTCAGAGGCCCGAAGGCCCAGGCTCGCGAGGGCGTCGCGGTGCGCCGATGGGGCGGATGCGGACCCCGGTCCCGCTGCCGAATCCGTCGTCGAACTCGTAGGAGCAACGCAGGCACGAGGGCCGCTCGCGCGCGAGGCGGTGCAGGGGGCTGCCCGCGAGGATCAGCGCCATCATCGTCGGCAGCATCACGCAGAAGTCCGACGCCATGATCGGGAAGGCGACGGCCAGCCCGAGCATGAGCACGTACCAGGCGCGCAGCGCCGGCTTCCACACCCGGGCCGGGCGCAGGGTCTCGACGGTGTCGTCGCAACGAGGGCAATGCGCGAGGCGGGGCGGTCTCATGGTCCGGGGGCCGCAGTCGGGGTGTCGCCAAGGCGGGCCCGCCCGACCGCGGGCGCGCGCGTCTGACGGGGCCGAGGCTACACCGGTTTGCGTCGTGCGTTCGTCGTTTTGGCGGGCCGCGCTGCGTCGTGACGCGGAACTGTCCTCCGCCTTCTACACCCGCGGACGTGCCCCTTTGGAGGCGAAGCGAATCGTGCGAGCGGCCTCGGCGCGGGCTTGGAAGTCCTCCGGGGCGGATGAGGGGGGCGTGGTCATGAACGGTCGAGCGCCGGGCGCCCGGCGCCCTCGCGGTCCAGGCCGCGTGTGCACGGCGGGCCACGATTCGTCGGCGGGTGCGGCATCGGTGGGCAGTGGACGGTTCGGCGTCTGCGCGCTGCGTTGGGTGTCCTCCACGCCCGGGGGCCCCGCGGCGCCGGACGGTTCGGCGGCGTTCGACGGATCGTTCGCGCTCGATGTCTCTCAGGACACGGACCCGTGCGCGACGCCGGACGGGGACCGCGACGGGCATCGCTCGGTCGCCTGCGGCGGCGAAGACTGCGACGACACGGACCCGAGCCGCCTCCCGGGCCGCGCCGAGGTCTGCGACCCGACGACGCACGGGGCGCGGACATGGACGGTGTGAACGCCGCGGACGGCTGCGACGTGGGCGTCGGGCGTTCGGACTTGCGGCGCGGACCGCGACGACGCCCGTCCGAGCGTGGACCCCCGAGCGACGGAGACGTGCAACGGCCGCGACGGCGACGTCCCTCAGTCGGGCCAGCGGCGATCGCGCGCGACGGCCTCGATGAGCCGCTGCAGGCCGTCCGTGTGGAGTTCGGCCACCGTGGCCGCGCGGGCCTCCGACCAGCCGACCCCGAGCGTCTCGGCGAGCGCGCGGAGCGTTCCACGCAGGGCGGCCCGCCCCTCCTCGCGTCCCTCTTCGCGTCCCTCCTCGCGTCCCTCCTCGCGTCCCATCGCGATGTAGCCCCGGACGATCTCGCTCTTGTACTGGTATCCCTCGCTCCGCATCGTCGCCTCCCAGGCCCGCAGGCCCACGTTGCCGAGCGCGTCGAGCAACGCGTCGAGCAGCAGCTTGCCACGGTCCTCGTCGCGCTGCCCAAGCTCGAGCGCTGCGCCGAGCGCGGCCTGGGCCTGCGCGTCGCTCGTCTCGCGACCCCGCCGCATCAAGGCCGAGAGGACGGCGAGCTCGGGGCTGGCGCGTGCTTGCTCCGGGTCCTCGAAGCGGGGCACCTCGTCCGGGCCGATGACCCGCGGCGCGAACGCGCCGTCCTGGAAGGTCGAGATCGGGCGGCGTGCCCACGCCGCCACGGAGCGTCGGGTGGCGAGCACGACGAGGCAGGTGCGCTTGCCGTCGAAGGCGTGGGCGCTCGCGGCGTAGAAGGGCCATGACCGTCGCTTGCCCTCGTCGACGCGCAACTGCACCTCGATCAGCACGCGAAGCGTCGGACTCTCGGCCGCGAAGTCCACGGTGTAGATCGCAGGGGCGAGGTCCGTGAACGACGCCGACCTCTCGACCAGCGCGCCCGACTGCAGGCCGAGCGAGCGCGAGAGCAGGGCTTCGAGCGCGCCGGGCGCCTCGCGGAGCAGGGAGATGAGCAGCTCGTGGACGACCGAGGGCACGGAGGTCCCCTCACGCACGTTCTGTCCCGTCGCCCGCGCTCCGAACGTCGAGGAAGCCGCGCCTCCCGGCGGGCGAAGGCGGGCGTCGGCGGGCGCCTCGCCGCCGGGGACAGGCCACGCCACGTGCTCGCAGTCGGCCGGCGCGCCGACGAAAGCCCCAGGCCGCCAGCGCGGCGGCGCCCGCGATGGCGGTGTCGCACGAGGTGGCGTCGCTCGGTGGGACCAGCGTGGGTGTCGCTCCGCGTCGGTGTCGCGCGACGGCGACGTCCCTCAGTCGGGCCAG
>CAIKNO010000236.1 GCA_903828805.1 uncultured Sandaracinus sp.
GGATCAGCCGGCAAAGCCGAGCGCCGCGAGGAGCGCGTAGGCGGCCGCGGCGAGGGACTCGCCGGCGACGGCGCCCGAGGCGAGGGGCACGATGTAGCGCTCGCCGCTCGCCTTGTGCATCCGCACCCACACCGCCGAGATCACCGCGCCGAGGAAGAACGAGAGCGCGTTCGCGAAGGGCACGACCATCGCGAGCCCGAGGCCCATCGACGAGGGCACGAAGGGGCGCAGCTTCTTCGGCGCGAGGCCCTCGACGAGCGAGAGCACGACCCCGACGAGGCCGCCGATCACGATCGCGTAGCGGGCGCTCTCGGGGATGGTGTCGATGCCGCGCGAGAGCGCCTGGGCGACGGCGAACCACATGGAGGTGGCGGGCGAGTTGAAGGCCTCGAGCGCGGCGCGGTTCGGCACGAGGACGTACCAGGCCGGGACGACCGCGACGACGCCGAAGAACACGCCCGAGAACTGCGCGAGGAACTGCTTCCGCGGGTTGGCGCCCAGCAGATAGCCGCTCTTGAGGTCGGTCAGCAGATCGGCGCTCGAGCCCGCGGCGCCGGCCGTGATGCCGGCGGTCATCAGGTTCACGGTGGTGTTGGCGGGCGCGAGGAGCGCGAAGGTGAACTGGGTGATCTTGCCCATCGCCCCGATCGGCGTGGTGTCCGTCTCGCCGGTCGCGCGGCAGGCGACGAGCGCGAGCACGAACGAGAGCACCACGCTGACCAGCCCGAGCCAGGGGGCGATGCCGAAGCTCAGCCAGCAGAGGAGCATGAGGCCGAGGGTGACGGGCACGCCGCCCATGACGAGCCAGCTCACCGGCACCTCGAGGCGCTCGACCGGATCGACCGCGGCGCCTTCCTTCTTCTGACCGATGCCCTGCAGCGCGCGGACGATCGTCTTGTAGCCGAGGGCGAACGAGGTGAGGCCCGAGGCCACCAGGAGCGCGGTGCCGAGCCAGAGCGACCACCGGGTCACCCGGACCATCGCGATGCCGCCGTCCTCGCCGATCACGGTCTCGAGGTGACCGAAGAAGTGCTTGCCCTCCTCGACCCAGTCGGGAAGGCCCATCGCGTTCGGGGCCAGGATCAAGTAGTTCACGAGCGAGCCGAGGAGCATCCAGGTCGAGACGCGGATGCCGACGATCATGCCGGCCGCGATCAGCAGGAGGCTCGGCTCGAACCACATGCCGAGCTGCGCGCCGGTGAAGGTCGTCCCGCGGACCGCGAAGATCGGGAACGAGAGCGGCAGCTGCTCGGGGAGGTATCCGAACGATCGCACGAGGGCGCTGACGACGCCGGCGGTGAGCGCGCCGATCAGCGCGCGGGCCTTGAGGACCGACTCCTGGCCCTTGGCGTAGAGGGAGCGGAGCGTCTCGGCGGCGGCGATGCCGCTCGGGAACGCGAGCTGCTCGCTGTTGATCATCTGGCGCTTCATCGGGATCGCGAGGAACACGCCGAGCAGCGCGGTGAGGAACACCCAGCACCCGACCGAGAACCAGCCGAGGCGGCCCTCGTCTCCGCTGATGAGCAGGAGCGCGCCGACGGCGGTCGCGAGCGTGCCGCCGGTCGAGTAGCCGGCCGCCGACGCCGTCGACTGCATGCAGTTGTTCTCGAGCAGCGTCATGTTCGTCTTCGCGATGCGGGCGGCGACCAGCCCGTTCCAGATCGCGTAGCTCAGCACGCACGCGGTGATCGCGACGCCGAACGCCCAGCCGAGCTTGAGGGTCGTGTACAGGTTCGACACGCTCATCGCGGCGCCGAGCAGGCCACCCATCACGACCGCGCGCACCGTCAGCTGTGGGGTGTCGTCGCCGGCGTAGTAGTGCTTCACCCACGCCGCGTCCCGCTCCTCCTCGGGCAGCTGGGCGAGATCGGGCAGCCCGCCCGGGCCGCCGGCCGCGGCGGGGTTGAGATCGTGGTCGACGGGTGCAGACATGCTCTTCTCCGGAAAGAAACGAGCGGGCACCATCCCACGCCGACGGAGGTCCTTTCAAGCGTGGCCCGCACCGAGTTCGACGCCGACTACTACGCGCGCTTCTACCGCGACCGCCGCCGCCGCGTGGCGGCCGAGGGGGACACCGCGCGCCTCTGCGCCTTCGTCGCGGCCTACCTCGGTCATCTCGGTGTGAAGGTCCGCAGCGTGCTCGACCTCGGATGCGGCCTGGGGTGGTGGCGCGGACCCTCGCAGGCCGCGTGGCCGGGCGTCCGGTACCGTGGCGTCGAGTGGAGCCATCACCTCTGCCACACGCTCGGCTGGACGCACGGCTCGGTCGTCGATCACGCCGGCGCGCCGGCCGACCTCGTGGTGTGCCAGGGGGTCTTGCAGTACCTCTCGGACCGCGACGCCGCGCGCGCGCTCGCGAACCTCGGCCGGCTGTCTCGTCGCGCGCTCTACCTCGAGGCGGTCACGGAGGAGGACTGGAACGGTCTGCTCGACCGCGCGAGGAGCGATCAGGACATCCACGTGCGGCCCGCGGCGTTCTACCGGACACGGCTGGCCCGCCACTTCGTGTCGTGCGGGGGCGGCCTCTACGTGCCGAAGGCCCAGGCCCGGCTCTTCGAGCTCGAGAAGGGCCGCTGACCCGGGGGGGCCGCCGCGCCAAGGGTCAGCCGGGGCGCCGTCGGATGGCGAGCATCCGCACCTCGCTCATGTCCTCCATCGCGAAGCGAACGCCCTCCCGGCCGAGCCCGCTGTCCTTCACGCCGCCGTACGGCATGTGGTCCACGCGGAACGACGGCACGTCGCCGATCACGACGCCGCCGACCTCGAGCCGGTCCCAGGCGCGGTGCGCGCGGTCGAGGTCGCGCGTGAAGACCCCCGCCTGCAGCCCGAAGCGGCCCTCGTTGACGGTGTCGAGGGCGCCCTCGAAGTCGTCGAAGGCCGAGAGCACGGCGACGGGACCGAAGGCCTCCTCGCACACGACGGGCTGCGAGGCGGGCACGTCCTCGAGCAGCGTGGCTTCGAGCCAGGCGCCGCGCCGCGTCCCTCCGCAGAGCAGGCGGCCGCCGCTGCGGACGGCCTCGTGGATCCAGCGCTCGAGCCGGATCGCTTCCTTCTCGCTGATCATCGGGCCGATGCGGGTCTGCGGATCTCTCGGGTCCCCGGACCGCAGGGCCCTCGTTGCGTCGACGAGCCGCGCGCGCAAGGGCTCGTAGAGGCTGCGGTGCGCGAGGATGCGCTGCACGCTGATGCAGCTCTGACCGGACTGATAGAACGCGCCGAAGATCAAGCGGGCCACGGCGTCGTCGAGGTCGGTGCCCTCGTCGACGATGCACGCGGCGTTGCCCCCGAGCTCGAGCACGACCTTCTTCTTGCCGGCGCGGGCCTTGAGATCCCAGCCGACCTCGGCCGAGCCGGTGAAGGAGAGCAGTGCGAGGCGCGGATCGGTGGTGAAGAGATCGGCGCCGTCGCGATGGGCGGGCAGGATCGAGAACGCGCCCTCCGGCAGCCCGGCCTCGGCGAGCACCTCGCCGATCATCAGCGCCCCCACCGGGGTCGCGCTCGCCGGCTTCAGCACGAAGGGGCAGCCGGCGGCGATCGCGGGCGCGACCTTGTGGGCCACGAGGTTGAGCGGGAAGTTGAACGGGGTGATGAACGAGCAGGCGCCGACCGGCACCCGCTTCCACATGCCGGTGTACGCGTCGGCGCGCGGCGTGACGTCGAGGGGGAGCACCTCGCCCGCGCCGAAGCGCGGCGCCTCGTGGGCGGCGATGCGAAAGGTGTCGATGAGGCGCACGACCTCGCCGCGGGCGTCGGTGATGGGCTTGCCGGCCTCGGCGCAGAGCTGCTCGGCGAGCTCGTCCTGCCGCGCCTCGAAGCGCCGCACGCACTGCTCGAGGATGCCGCGGCGGGCGTGGCCGTGGAGGGCGCGCATCGGGCCGACGGCGGCGGCGGCGGCGGCGATCCCGGCCTCGATGGCCGCCCGGTCGGCGAGGGCCACCCGCGCGAACGGCGCCCCGCTCGCCTTGTCGGTGACGACGAGGTCCTCGTTCGCGAAGACCGGTCGCCCGGCGAGGTAGTACGGAACACGAAGGGTCACGGTCGCCTCCAGCGGTGCTGCGCAGCGCGCGCCGCGCATCCTGACCGCGCGGGACCCGGGACGGAAGCGCCGAGTGCGGTCCTCGAGGTTGCGTTCCGACGGCGGCCTTGCGACCGTGGGGCCGCATGCAACACGCAACGACCCCGGACGGTGGTGGGATCCCGCGCTCGGCCAAGCTCGCGGTGCTGGTGGCCGCGCTCGGCTACCTGGTGGACATCTACGATCTGATCCTGTTCAGCGTGGTGCGCGCGCCGAGCCTGCGGGCGCTCGGGGTGCCGGACGCGCAGCTGATGGACACCGGCTCGCACCTGCTCGACATGCAGATGCTGGGCATGCTGGCCGGGGGGATCCTCTGGGGGGTGCTCGGCGACAAGCGGGGCCGGCTCTCGGTGCTCTTCGGCTCGATCTTGATGTACTCCCTCGCGAACATCGCGAACGGGTTCGTGACCGACGTCGACACGTACGGATGGCTGCGCCTGGTGGCCGGCATCGGTCTGGCCGGCGAGCTGGGCGCGGGGATCACGCTCGTGACGGAGCTGCTCGACGCCCGGAGCCGAGGCTGGGCGACGACGCTGGTGGCCGGCGTCGGCATCTGTGGGGCTGTCCTCGCGGTGCTCGTCTCGAAGGTCGCGCCCTGGTACGTCGCCTACTGGATCGGGGGCGGGCTCGGCTTGCTGCTGCTCGCGTTGCGGGTCGGTGTCCTCGAGTCGGGGATGTTCGCCCGGGTCCATGCGAGCGAGGTCTCCCGCGGGAACTTCCTGGCGCTCTTCACCGACGGTCGCCGGGCCCTGAGGTACGTCGCCGTCGTGCTCTCGGGCGTGCCGATCTGGTACGCGATCGGGATCCTCGTGACGTTCTCGCCGGAGATCGGCGGCGGCTCTCCGGCGATGCCGGCGCGGGGCTGGCCCGCGGATCCCGGCATGGGGATGGTGCCCGCGCCCTCGGCCGCCGAGGCGGTCATGGCGGCGTACATCGGCCTGGCGCTCGGCGACTTCGCGAGCGGCTGGTTGAGCCAGCGGTTGCGCAGCCGGAAGCGTGCGCTCCGGGCGTTCATGATGCTCGACGTGGTGGCCATCCTCTCGTACTTCACGCTCGGCCGGACCTCGCCCGCCGCCTTCTACGCGTGCGTGCTCTTGCTGGGCATCGCGAACGGCTACTGGGCGGTCTTCGTGACCGTGGCCGCCGAGCAATTCGGCACGAACCTTCGGGCGACGGCGACGACGAGCGCTCCGAACTTCGTCCGGGGCTCGGTGCCGCTCTTCACCTTCGGATTCCGCGCGTTGCGCGTCCCGCTGGGACTCCCCGGCGCGGCGCTGGCGCTCGGCGCGCTCGCGATGGCGGTCGCCTTCTTGTCGCTCCGCGGCCTCGAGGAGACGTACGGCAAGGATCTCGACTTCGTCGAGTCCTGACGCGCGGCGCGGCGCCCTCCGCGCGATGGCCCGACCCGCTCAGCCGCGGTGGCGGAGCAGGCGCAGGGCGTTCGCGACGACGACGAGGGTGCTGCCCTCGTGCAGGACCACCGCGTGCGCGATGGTCGTCCAGCCGGCGATCGTCGCGACGATCAAGAGCGCGCTCACGCCGAGGGCCACGATGACGTTCTGCCGCATGATGGCGGTGGCGCGGCGGGCGAGGCCGACCGCGAAGGGCAGGCGATCGAGGGCGTCGCCCATCAGCACGATGTCGGCGGTCTCGAGCGCGGCGTCGGAGCCGGCCCCGCCCATCGCGATGCCGACCGAGGCGGCGGCGAGCGCAGGCGCGTCGTTGACCCCATCGCCCACCATGGCGACGTGGCGTCCCTGCGCGCGCAGCGCCTCGATCTCGGAGGCCTTGCCTGCGGGCAGCACGCCAGCCATGACGCGGGTGAC
>CAIKNO010000237.1 GCA_903828805.1 uncultured Sandaracinus sp.
CTGCTTGGCCCCGTCACCTCGAAGGGATCATGAGCCGGAGGCCCTATCTACCCCGAGCCCATCCCCGCCTCGCCGCGCGGCCCCTGGAGCTGGGCCGCGTGGGATCCCGCGAGCGACGCGCTGATCCTCCACGACGGCGCGCGGGTGGTCCGCCACCGCCCGCGGCAGCCGCGGTCGTCCTCGGCGCGGACTTCGGCGCGATCACCGCGCTCGCGGCCAGCGACGACGGCGTGTACGTCGGGACCGACGACGGCCAGGTGCACGTCCTCCCGCGCTGACGGCCGCGCCCTCCCGAATCCCATTGACCCCTCGCCAGCCCATGCGCGACACCCTGCGCATGACGCTCGAATCCCTGGCAGACCCGCAGAAACCAACGCCCGACGCCGCCCGCACGATCCCCGCGTGGTCGTGGGCCGACATCCTCCGAGCGGCGCCGAGGCTCGGCATCCCGCACTTCCAGCGAGGTCTCGTGTGGGACACCTCGAACCGCGTCGCGCTGCTCGAGTCGCTCTACGACGGCGCACCTTGCGGGATGTTCGTCACCTGGCGTCCCGCGGCTGCGGTCGACCCTTGCAGCGTCGGGATCTCCGTTCTCAAGGGTGAGCCCCTGGAACGTCCCGACGCGCTCTGGCTGGTGGACGGGCAGCAGCGGACCCGGACGCTGATCTCCATCTTTCGCGACTGCCTCCAGGCGGAACGCAACGGCGCGGACGGCGCGGACGACGCTCCGGCCCGGCAACCGCTCTTACCCGCCTGGGTGATGCATTCGCTCAACGAGTTGTTGCCGTATTCCGCAGTGGCCGACGAGCCCGGCGAGGATGAATCCGCGGACGTGGACGATTCGCCGTCATCCGCCGCGACAGACGCGAAGTCAACGCCCGGCGCCGCCTCTGGCACGGCCGCAGTCGAGCACTACGATGACTCCCCCTCGACCGAGGCCCAGCCCGGAAAGGGCAACGCGTCCCCCTCCTGGTTCGTGTCACTCACAAAGCTCCTCCCGCCGAGCGGCGCGAGCGCCGACTGGTGGAGGAAACAAGCCACGAGATCACGGGTCGCTCGCTACTCCGCCTTCCGCTCCTTCCAGCGCAGTTCGCTGATCGGGCAGTCCTCCCTCGTGCCCGCCGGGCTTCTGCCTCTGGGCCTCTTCCTCGGCGACGACGACCCCTTCGCGCCGGAGCGCGTGCGGAGGTACCTCGAAGTCCTCGCAGGCGAAGACCTCGACGCGCTCCAGCGCGAGCTGCCCTGGGGGCCGCTCTGGCTCACGGGCAAGGCCAAGGGATGGGTCACGCTGCGCTCCGCCAGCGACCGCGCGCCGCTGCTCGACTGGATGAAAGACCTCGCCGCGGAACAACAGAGCGATCCCGCGACCGGTCCCTTCACCACGGTGCTCCGTCAGCTCTACGGGCTCTTTCGGCAGCCGCGCTTCGCGCTCGGCGAGCTCCCCGCGAGCGATCTCCCGACCGCCATCGCGGCCTACGTCCGCATCAACCGGGCCGGGGTGCGGGTCCGCGACGAAGAGCGCGCCATGGCGGTGCTGATGCGCATCCACCCTGGGCTTCTGGACGACTTCGCGGCCTTCCTCGCGCAACGCGACTCTCGGCCGGACCTCGGCCGAGACATCCGCCAGTCACTCTCCCACGCGTCGGACAAGACCTTCGGCTTCGGCCTGTGGATGCAGGTCGTCTCCCGCTACGTCGTGCTGGCGGAATGCGGCGAGCAAGGCACTCGCTGGCTCGGCGCGGACGTGCTGGAGAGATGGTCGGTGAAGAATCTGCTCGACACGGCGTCCGAGGCGCCTGCGACGCAGTCCGCGCTCAACGCACGGACGGTCGATGCCGTCGCCCGCGCCTCCTGCGCGCTCCTCTTGCTCGACCGCATCCTGGACGAGCAGCTCTTTCTCGACCACCGGATGGCACGCCCCGACGTTCAGCAGGGGTGGCCCCTCCTGGAGATCTTCTCCTGCTTCTCGGTCCATGAGCTCGGGCAGATCGCTGAACACGAATCCGCGCGGCAGGCGCTCGGGCACACCCTGATGCTCACGATGCTCGGCGGGCCGCTGGCGAGGGGCACCATGCAGGCGATCTGCGACGTCGTCCATGGCGCGAAGGGCTCCGCGGACGGCCCGCCGATCGACCGTCTCGGGAAGCTCCTGCGCGCCTTCGTCGCGAAGCTCCCCGCGTTGCGGAAGAAGGACGGCGTCTCGGTCGCAGGCCCACCGCTCCCCTGGTTGCGCGCCGCCGCGAAGGAGAACTTCGAGAGGCTCGTGAAGGAATCACGGAGCCTCCAGTCCGCCGCCGTCGGCTGGCTCTACGCCATCGAGAGGCGCAACCAGGCCGCCGACTTCCACTGGCCCGCACAGATCAGGGCAGCGGTGGAGACCGACGAGCGGCTCCGAGCCAGCGACAAGGGAGGTTCGGACGACTTCTTGTGTCGCGGGGTGCGGAATCCCAAGACGCCCGAGCGGGAGGCCGCGCCGCTGGCGGCAGTGATGTACGACTCCGTGCACCCGGAGAAGCAGCACATCGTGCCCTTCTCCGACGCCAGGGAGATCCTCGAGAAGAAGACGGGGACGCGGGCGTCGTCTTCCGAGGCGAACGACGTCGGCAACCTCACCTGGCTCTCCGCCCTGCAGAACGGCTTCGAGTTTGGCTTCTCGGATCACTGGATGGTCCTCGGCGATCCGGCGGATCGCGCGAACCTCCTGGCGCGCGGCTTCGTCGACCCGGAAGCCGCCGGGATCACCGCCGCGGAGGTCTTCGATCGGATGGGCGATACGATCGCCAAGGGTGAGAAATCTGCCCCCGAGGCTCAGGCGGATTTCAAGGCCTTCCGCGAGTACCGCCGCGCGTGGATGGTGCGCACGATGGCGCGCTGGATCGACGCCGGCGCCGGGTCGCCGGAGGCCACGGCGTTGCTCGGCGAGCCCGCGCCGGCGTCGTAGCTCCCGCGCGTCGTCGCGCTGCGCGCCATGGCGGTGTGCTTGTACCCGATGCAAGTCCCCCATTCCCTCGCGACCTCACGCGCCCTTGTGTAGACCGTTGATCGGTGGTTGGCGCGCTGCGACGTGACTCCCTTCACTCGGTGCGCGAGCGTTGCATTCGCGGCGTCGTCCGTGGCAGGCGTCGGTCATGTTCGACGAGACGGCCCGTACCCGATGCAAGTCCCCCATTCCCTCGCGACCTCACGCGCCCTTGTGTAGACCGTTGATCGGTGGTTGGCGCGCTGCGACGTGACTCCCCTCACGCGGTGCGCGAACGTTGCGTTCGCGACGTCGCCCGTGGCAGGCGTCGGTCATGTTTGACGAGACGGCCCTGCTCGAGAAGCTGCGAAAGATCGAGGCGCTGCACGCGGGCGCCAGCACCGACGGCGAGCGCGGCGCCGCGGCGCAGGCGGCCCAGCGCATCAAGGAGCGCCTCGCCGAGTCGCGCGCTCGCGAGCCCGACATCGAGGTCCAGTACTCCATTCACGATCCGTGGTCGCGCAGGCTCTTCACGGCTCTGTGCCGACGCTACGGGCTGCGCCCCTACCGATACCCGCGAC
>CAIKNO010000238.1 GCA_903828805.1 uncultured Sandaracinus sp.
GGCCGTCTGGGCGTTTCACCCCGAGGCCTCGCACGTCTTTGCACCGGACGATCCCCGTGCGGTGGGCGCCTGGCTCGATGTCCTCCGCGGTACTGCCCCGCACGTCGAGATCGCTCGCCGCATCCCGACGACGCGCTCGAGCGTCTCGCGCTGGCTCAGCGGGGACGTCACCCTCCGACTCCCCGAGTTTCTCGCGCTCCTGCAGGCCATCACCGGGCGGCTCCCGGATTTCATCGAACACCTCGTACCGACGGCATCGCTCCCCTCGCTCGCAGCGGAGCAGCGAAGCACGCTCCACGCCCGGCGCCTCGCGCGAACCCACCCCTGGACGCTGGCCTTCGTCGCGGCCATGGACACGGCCCTCTACCGCTCGCTCGACGCGCACCCGCGAGGGCTCCTCGCGTCGATCTTCGAGGTCTCGATCGAGGAAGAGGACGCGGGCATCGAGGCCCTGGTGACGGCGGGGGTGCTCGCGTGGGACGGCCTGCGCCTGCGCCTCGAGCGGCCCCTCACCCTCGACCTCGCGGGAGACCCCGAGCGCGTGCGGGACTTGCGCCGCCACTGGCTCGCGGTCTCGATGGCGCAAGTCGATGCCTGTGTCAACGAGGACATCTTCTCGTACAACGTCTTCAGCGTGTCCCGCACGGACTTCGAGCGGCTGCGGGAGATGCACGCGGCCTTCTACCGCGAGGTCCGCCAGATCATCGCGGCGTCCACACCGACCGAGGTCGTGGCGATGTATGGGACTCAGCTCTTCGAGTGGCCGATGCCCCTGCGAATCCCCATGCGCCGGGAGCCAGCCACGGCGGAGTGAGCGCGCGACCGAGCGCCTACCAGGACAAAACCGGCCGCTCGCTGCCGCACAGGACGTACCCATGCGGCCCGCCCGTGAGCGCCAGGCTGAACTGCGTAGGTGCCAAGGGCTCCCCGCAGAGGGCCAGGTCGACCTCGGCCGCCGTCAGGACAGAGATCGTGAGGCCCTGAGTCCCGACCCCCACGGCCGCCACGCTCTCGGTGACGAGGTCGACGACTTCGGCGCTGACCAACGGAGGCGCGGGCGCGACCCTACCGGCGGGCCTGCACGTACACGGCGAGCACATGGCGCCCCGCGGGGGTCTCCCGGAGCTCCCCGGCGAGCTGCCCGACCACCGCAGGCGCGTCCTCCAGACGCCCATAGATCGCGTCGAGCTCGGGCGGGAACACCACTGGCCCCGCCAGCGCGGCGAAGGTGAGATCCGCGGCGGTGAAACGATCCCCCACGAGCCAGGAGCGCCCGTCCGCGAGGCAGGTGCTCACCTCCGCGAACAGCGCATCCAGCCGCGCGCGGGCGCGGGCCACCCCGGCCGGGTGGATGCCGTAGGCGCGGCGGATCATCGCGACGGCAGGTACACGGACCACCGCGAACAACCCGCGCTGCCACGGGGGGAGCGTGCGCGCCACCATGTCCCGCATGTAGGCCGCGTCCCCGAGGACACACCCGTAGGCGACACGCCGCGCGTTGGGGCCGAGCTCGGCATCGAAGCGCTCTTCCCAGGCCGACACTTCGGCCGCGAGCGCCGCGTCCTCCGGCCAGAGCCTGCGCTCGGGCGCCGTACGGGCGTCGCACCAACGCAGGATGTCCGTGGAGTCGGACACCAACCCCTCCGAAGTCGCGAGCAAGGGCACCTGATGATCCCCACCGGCACCCTTCACCCCCACGAGGTGGAGCATCGGGAGGTAGGCAGCCTCGACATAGGCGACCCCCGCGTGGTCGAGCCCCCAGCGTGCTTTCTCGCAGTAGTGGCTGAAGGGGATGGTGACGAGGCGAGGTGCACCCACGGCGAGTGCACCCACCCTAATGACCTTCCTTCACAGCGTTCCGGTTCCAGCGCGGAATGCGCACGCGCAGGGCGGCGCTCCCGTCCGGGACACATTGGCAGGCCAGACGCGAGGTGCTCTTGAGGGCGGGGGCCGTGTCGAGCATGTCGGCTTCGTCGTCGTTCGCCTCGTTGCAGCTCGAAGCGCCGCTTTCGACGTAGATGTGGCAGGTGCTACAGGCGCAGACGCCGCCGCAGCTATGCTCGAGGGAGACGCCCCCCGCGAGGAGGATCGAGAGCACGCTTCCGGGAAGTCCGGGCTCGGCGTTCGGCAGGCGCGCAGGGTCCACGGCCAGGGTGACCTCCTTCCCGGCCTCGTCGATGACCACCAGGGAGAAGGGACGATCCGCGACCGCGGCGTCCGGCGCGGTCAGGAACGGGTTCTTTCCAGCCATCAGGACTTCTCCTTCAGGCCCAGCTCCGCGCCGACCTCGTCCACGCCGCGGCCCGAGAGGGCAGACGTAAGGTCCCGCTCGATGCGGCGCTGCGCGAAGGGGGCCGTGACGGCGTCGAGTTCGTGCGAGAGCTCCGCGATGCGCTTGCGATCGCCCGCGACCTCCGCCATGACCGCACGCAGCTGGGCCACCACCGCGCCGATGTGCGCGCCCTCGTCGCCCTCGAGGAGGGCCGCATCGCCCGCGAGGGCCTTGTCGACCGCCGTCAGGATGCCTTCCGCCTCGATGACCGCCTCGATCCGCATGCGGACCTCGACGTCCTCCTCGGCGTGATCGATGCTCGCCTCGAGCATGCGCTCGATCTCTTCTTCGTCGAGGCCATAGCTGGGTCGGACCTCGATGCTCGCCTCGACGCCGGTGTGCTCTTCCCGTGCCGACACGGAGAGCAGGCCGTCGGCGTCCA
>CAIKNO010000239.1 GCA_903828805.1 uncultured Sandaracinus sp.
CACCGCCGAGGCGCTGGGTGGGTTTGTCGCTGGTTCGGTAGCCGGTGTGCCCCGGACCACCCGCGCATCGAGCGCCTCCGTCGAGGCATGGGCCACTGAAGTAGAGGTCGTCAGGCCAGCGACCGGGCCGATCCGTGCGCCCGTTGCCGTCCGGGCCGACGACGGCGAAGTCCGCGTTGGAGTGAGAGCGCAGGCTCCCGCCGCGGCCCGCCTTGAGCACGACGCCGCTGCGGAGCACGGGCTCGGGGGCGCTCGACGCGGCGACGTGTCGCAGCTCCCCGCCCGCGGTCCAGTGCACCGGCCAGTGCTCGACGACGGCGTCGGTGCCGTCGGCCGCGAAGGCGCCGATCTGCGCCCAGTCGTAGTCGTACTCGGCGCCCGAGCCGTAGACGACGCGGCCGTCCGCGCCGACATCCCAAGGCTGCGCGGTCTTGTAATGAGACTCGCCGGTGAAGCCGGAGGCCCGCCGCGGCCGCGCCCCGACGTCGCGGGCCCAGGCCACACCCGAGGGCACGGCGTCGACGAAGTTTCCGTCGAGACGGGCGATGTAATAGCCGTCGGTCATCACGTCGTCGGCGTCGCGGCTCCCCGAGAGGTAGACCGCGCCGGTCGGCGCGCCGGGCACCTCGGTGGTGCGGATCCGGAGGACATCGCGCACGGTGTCCGGAGGGAAGTGGGCGACACGCAGCACCGCGCTCAGATCGGCCGCGACGTGCAGGACGAACGCGACGTGCCCGGTCGCGTGCGCATGGACCGGCGGCGCGGGCCACGCGACGCGCGGGATGCTCGGTGGCAGCCACGCGAGGTCCGGCGCGGTGCCGCCGACGAGGATCGTTCCGTCGGACAAGCGGACGCTCGAGAGGAGTCGCTCGTTCGCGTCGCCGCCTGCGTACCCGACGACGTCGGCGCCCGGCGGCGAGGCGGTGACGCCGGCGTCGAAGGGTGATGCGTCGAAGGGTGAGGCCGCGTCGAGGGGTGAGGCCGCGTCGAAGGGTGAGGCCGCGTCGAAGGGTGAGGCCGCGTCGAGGGTCGAGGCGTCGAGCTCGGAGGGCACGCTCGGTGCGCCGCACGCGGCGGAAAGGCAGGCGGCGAGGGGCGCCCAGGCGGTCCATCGGAGAGGACAGATCATGCCCCGAGGGTAGGTAATTCTTGGCGTTCTCGCACGCGTCGATGCTCGACCCCGACCTCACGGGCATCGAGGGACGGATGTGCACCGCGTGCTTGCACGGGGTGTCGGCCGTGCGTCGTCCGCATGAACGACCCTCTCTGAAGCCGATGAGCCTCACCGGGCGCGTCGCCTCGTCTCGAGGGGGGCGGTTGGCTCGTCCTCGGGCGTTCTCGAGCGAGCCTTCGGCGTCTCGGCGCACCGCGGTCGTGCCGCTGGGTCAGTCGAAGTCGAAGGTCTTGGTCCAGCGGTCGGGTGGGTCTCAGGCGGCGCGGACCGGGACCGGGTCGCTGAAGCGGCGGAGGTGCTGGAACCTGCGTTTCAGCTCGGCGGTGTCGAAGAGGACGGCGACGAAGACGAGGCGGCCCTTGCACCTGGGGCAGCCGAGCACGTCGAGGCCGAAGCTGTGTTTCAGCCGCGCGGCCCAGCCCGGGTCCTCTGTGCAGGTGGCATGGCGCTCGGGCTTGGGGACGAGCGTCTTGCGGCGCTTGGCGTGGGCGGCGAGGACACAGAACGGACCGCCGCGACTCGCACCGAGACGCTGCGCGCGGCGGTCGCTGCAGCCCCCCGTCCAGCGTGGTCAGAACCAGCTCTGCAGGCAGCCGTGCGCCGTCCGCAGCACCACCCGCAGCGGCACGTCGCCGACGTCGATGCTGTGCACGATGTGGAACCAGTCGAGGGGCGACAGGTCACAGAAGCCGCTCTCGACGTAGCACGCGGCGTGGGAATCGGTGCCGAGGCGATCGATGGTCTCGCAGTCGGCGTCGTAGGGGACCTCGGTTTCGAGGTAGTCGACGAGGCAGTGCCGCACGCGGCCGAGCCAGGCGGCGGCCGCGGGGCTGACGCGCGGCTCGGTGACCGTCGCGAAGCGTTGGCAATACTTGCCGACGTAGCCGGTCAGGTAACCGCGGTCGCCGCATTGTGAGATCGACTCGCGGCAGTCGTAATAGCTGCAGAGGGCGTAGTCGTCGGCAGCGACCAAGTGCCCGCAGGAGCCCTGTGCGTCGGACGCGCCCGCGTTCACGACCGGCGCGACGTCCTCAGGCGTGGTTTCGCACATCAACGTCTCGCAGGCCGCGAAGAATCCAAGGGCGCAGACGGCCGCGGCGAGCGGGCCGGCTCCGTCCGCTTTGGGGAAGGCCGTCGCGCTCGAGATCGCCTCGCACTCCGCGTCGAGCACCCGCGCCGCGACGGTGGGGTCACATCTCCCCGGCCACGCAGACTCTGGCTGTCCTGAGCACGCGCTCAGATGTGCGCGGGCGGCCTCGCAGATGGCCGCGTCGTCGGAGCCTCCCGCGTCGGGCGTGGCGCACCCATAGAAAAGCATCGTCGAGGCAAGCGAGACGGCCATCGAGCGCGGGAGTCGCATCATGGGTGGCGACACTCAGCAGGATCTGTACCACTGTGATGCTGGTGAGAAGAAGGGACCGCGGTGCGGGCAGTCCGCGCCGCCTCCTCGACTCGTCGGACCGGGACGGGATCTCCTCCTCGTGAGGCGAGCGCCCCTGACCCACGAAGAATCCTCGACCTCTGGGGGAACGGGACCGGGCGAACCCGCCCGAGTCCGCCGCGCACCCGCGCTGCGCGACCTCCCTGCAACGACGACGACCGCGCCGGTCCCGGCAACACGGGTTGCGCGCCGAGGGGCGGTGCCGCGGTCTCTGGACTCCACCGGGATCGTGAGGCCGCGGCGCCCACACCCAATCGAGGCGGCCTTCCGGCGACGCGCTCATGGGGCGCTCGCCGCCGACGGCCGGCCGTGGGTCGAGACGCGAACCACGTCGGTGGCTCTCGCAACCGAAGCCTCCACGATGAGCGCGGCTCCTTCGCGTCGCGCGCATGGGCTCGTCGAGGAACCGGCCACGCGCGCCACACGGCGGGAACGAGCGCGTCGCGGAGTCGGGTGCGCGGCACGAGCGCCGCGAGGCGGGTGAGGAAGTCGCTCGGGGTCAGCTCGAGCAGCCGGTCCACCCACACCGGGATGCCGAGGGTGTACGAGGCGAGGAGCCGCGCGGTTCACGCGGGCTACAGCGTGAGGCCCGGACGCGCGCCCCAAGCCGCACGCAGCCGACCGAGCGCCGCAGGCGTCGCTCCCACGTCGATCAGCTCCAAGCCGCTGAGCCCTCGCAGCAGAGGGGACGCCGCGAGGGCCTCCACGCCCGCGTCTCCGAGGGGGTTCCGCGAGAGATCGAGCGTCTCGAGGCGACCGGCCGCCGCGACGAGCATCGCGACGTCTGACGGCCCCAGCCCGGTGGCCTCGAGGCCCAAGCTGCGAAGGGACGGCGACATCGACACGAGCCCGGAGAGCGCGCCGGCGCCGAGCCGCGTCCCCTGGACGTCGAGGAGGACGAGCGTCGGGTGCGCAGACAGCGCCGTGACGCATGCTCCTGTGAGGCGTGTCTCCCGCAGGTAGAGGCGCTCGAGGACCGGCCACGCGCGGAGCGCGTGACAGACGTCGTCGCCGACCGGGGCGTAGCTGGCATCGAGCAGGCGCAGCGCGGGGGACGCACCGAGCGCCACGAGCGCGCCTCCGTCCACGCCGGTGCCGGGCACGCGGAGCTCCTCGAGCGTCGCGAGGAGCGGCGCACCCGCCAGCGCCCGGACGCCGGAGGGTCCGACCTCTGCGTTGAAGCCGAGTTCGAGCGCCACGAGCGCGCGTGTATGGGCGTGCCCGGCCAGGAGCACGCCGGCCTCCCCGTCGAGCCGGTTGCTCGCCGCGCGGATCCGCCTCAAGTCGGGCACCGACGGGTCGTCGAGCAGCGCGCGCAGCACGGCCGTGTGGATCCCACGATCCGAGACGGCGAGCTGTCCGTGGTGGAGGTCGACCGCATTGTCCGCGAGGATCCGCCCCGTGGGCGTCGGCGCGGCGCATGCGAGGGCCCACACGAAGAGCAGCGTCCCAGCGCGTCGTCCGCATGAACGGCCATCTCTCACGCCGTGAAGCCTCGCCGGGCGCGTCGCGTCGGGTCAAGGCGCGCAGTTGGCTCGTTCTCGGGCGTTCTCGATCGAGCCTTCGGGGTCTCGGCTCACCTTCGGGTGCGCGCTCGGCGTCGTGCGGGGCGTGGGCTCGCGGCTCGAGGGCGCAGGTCGGCGTCTCGACGCACCGGGTCTTCTTAGCGGGTGGCACGGCGCTCGGGCTCGGGAACGAGCTTCGTGCGGCGCTTGGCGTGGGCGGCAAGGACACCGAAGTAGAGCGAGCCGCAGGCCACGGTCGCGTGCCAGAGTCCGGCGAGAAGGAGCCTCTTGGCGAGGCGAGTCATCATGGTCGGGGGTCGTTCGGCGAGGGTGCGATTCAGGTTGGCCGAGCACACCGCAGGGTGCGTGCCAGCCCGCCCGCGGCCCGCCGAAAGCCCCAGACGTGGAGGGAAGCCACCGCAGCGGACCCGGCGTGCCGTTCATCCAGGTGCCGCGCGCGCGACGGGGCGCAGTCGATTCCGCGCCCCTTGCCGCCGCCATCGCGCCCGGAGACAGTGCCGCGGTACGACCTGCGGGGACGCGTACCCTGGTCGGGAATATCACCGCACCGGAAGAGAAACGGGGCGCGCGCGGCGTCACTCCTCGGCATGCACGACATCGACTCTCGGCAGAGGTTGGGGATGAGCCTGGATCCATTCGATGCGGTGGCGGTGGCCGAAGCGGTGGCGTCGAGCGAGCCTGAGCGTTTCGCGGCGGGCATCCGCGCCTTGGCCGAGGCCGCGCGCGTGGGCGACGCCTACGACGTGCCGCTCCCGGCG
>CAIKNO010000240.1 GCA_903828805.1 uncultured Sandaracinus sp.
CGCCGCCGCCTGTCGACGCGGGCCCCTCCACGTGCTTCGGCGTCGCGGACACCGCGACCTCCGCCGCCCGGCTGAGCGTGGGCGAGGCCGCGTCCGCCGGGGGATGCTCGACCTCCGTGGTGCGCGCGCTGAGCGAGCAGCTGATCGAGGAGATCCAGTGCCTCTCGCCGGGCGCGATGGCGCGGTTCGACGACATCCCCACGCTCGCCCTCGGGAGCGCGGTGTTTCCGTACCTCCAGCGTCCCGCGCGCGACGCCCTGGCCCGCGCGGCCGCGGGGGGCTCGTGGTCGATCACCTCGGCCCTGCGGACGCTGCCGCAGCAGTACCTGCTCTACCAGTGGTACCGCGCAGGGAGCTGCGGCATCTCGCTCGCCGCGAGCCCCGGGCGGAGCAACCACGAGAGCGGGCTCGCCATCGACACCGGGGACGCCACGGCGTGGCGCCGCCCGCTCGAGGCGGCCGGGTTCCAGTGGTTCGGCGCGGGCGATCCGGTGCACTTCGACTTCACCGGACCGGGCACCGTCTCGCTCTCCGGCCTCTCGGTGCGGGCCTTCCAGCGGCTCTGGAACCGCAACCATCCCGAGGACGTGATCTCCGAGGATGGGCTCTACGGGCCGCAGACCGAAGGCCGCTTGGCGCGCGCGCCCTCCGAAGGGTTCGCGATGGGCGCCGTGTGCACGCCGCCCCCCGACCCGATGCCGATGCCCACCGCTGCGCTCGCCCTCGACTGGACGATCGAGGCCTCGGACTACGTGTTGACGGCCCAGGCCCCCGATACGGCCGACCGCGTCGCCTACGCCATCGACGGGCGGCCCGTCGGCACGGCGTCCCGGACCTGGGGGTCCGACTTCGCGCTCGTGGCCGGGCAGTGCAGCGACGGGCGGACCCACGTCCTCGAAGCCGTCGCCCGTGATGCCGCGGGCGCGGAGCTCGTCCGGGGAGTCGCCTTGCTTCAGGCCAGGACCGGCACGGCGCTCTTCATCCGCCCGCGGAGCCCGAGCACCTGGGAGATCGGCCTCGAGCGGCCCGCGGCGGGCGCCTCGGCCCTCGAGGTCGACGTCGACGGCACGGCGGTGACCGACGCGACCAGCGGCTCGGTTCGAAGCCCCCGCGGCGCGGTGCTGCGAACGTTCTCGATGCTCGGCCTGCGTCACTTCACCGTCCGCAGCCTCGACGCGGCGGGGAGCGTGCTCGAGACGTGGGAGGAAGACTTCGAGCTGCGCTGAGGAACACGGCGGCGCGGCATCGCGTCGCGCAGGTGACGTCCGAGGCGTTCGCGTCTACGCTCGCGCCATGCGGCTTCGGATCGTCCGTGCGCTGTGCCTTGCGGGTCTGCTCGGATGCGAGGGCGTCGTGGACGACGGCCTGGCGGGTCCGTCGGATGGCCTGTCCCCGGGTCCTGCCGCCTCCGCGACTCCAGGCCCGGCGGCCCTGCCCCGGCTCACCGAGACGCAGTACCGCAGCACCCTCGAGGCGATGTTCGGCACGGACGCCCCGCCGACGCCGGTCGAGCCCGACACGAACCCGTATCTGTTCTTCTCGATCGGAGCCGCCTCGACCACCCTCTCCGAGGTCGGGACGCAGCAGTACGAAGAGAACGCCCACGCCGTCGCGGCGCACGCCATGGACCCGTCGCGGAGGGACGCGTTCCTCGGCTGCGCGCCCGCCTCGGTCGACGACGCGTGCGCTCGCGCCTTCCTCGAACGCGCAGGCCGGCGGCTCTATCGCCGTCCGCTCGAGGACGCCGAGCGGGCGCGCTGGACCGAGGTCGCGCGGACGCTCGGAGAGGGAGACCCCGCACGTGGGCTGACGCTTTCGCTCGCGGGGATGCTGCAGTCGCCGAACTTCCTGTACCGCGCCGAGCTCGGCCATCCCGAGGGACCGCACCTCGTGCTCGACGGCTTCGAAGTGGCCTCGAGGCTCGCCTTTCTGATGTGGAACACCTCCCCGGACGAGGCGCTGCTCGACGCCGCGGGCCGTGGAGACCTCTCCACGCCGGAGGGCATCTACGCCCACGCCGCCCAGATGCTCGACGATCCCCGCACCCGTCGCGCGGTCGGGCAATTCTTCGCGCAGTACCTCGATCTCGCGGCGCTCGACGGAATCGCCCGCGACCCCGCGACCTACCCGCAGATGACGCCCACGCTCGCGCGCTCGATGCGGACCGAGGTCGAGCTTGTCGTCGACGACCTGGTGTTCCGTCGCGAGGGCGACTTCCGGGAGCTCTTCCGGACGCGCCGCACCTTCGTCAACGACGAGCTCGCGGCCCTCTACGGCGTGACGGCCGAGGGCGCGACACCGATCACGTTCGTGCCGGTCGAGCTGCCCGCATCGGGGCCACGCGCCGGGGTGCTCACGCTCGGCGCCTTCCTCGCGATGAACGCGCATCCGACGGAGACCTCACCGACCTTGAGAGGGAAGTACGTCCGCGAGCGCATCCTGTGCGAGCTCGTGCCGCCGCCGCCGCCCGGCGTCGCGACGCAAGTCCAGAGCGCCGATCCCGTCATGCCCCGGACGCTGCGGGAGCGGCTCGAGGAACACCGGTCGAACCCCGCATGTGCGGCGTGCCACGACGCCATCGACCCGCCGGGCTTCCTGTTCGAAGGCTTCGACTCCATCGGCGCGACCCGCGCCACCGATCATGGCTGGCCGGTCGACACCTCCGGCGCGCTCGACGGAACGCCCCTGCGCGACGGGCGTGACCTCGGCGAGGCCCTCGCCGACGATCCACGCGTCTCGGCGTGCGTGGTCCGACAGCTCTGGCGGCACGCGGTCGGCCGTCTCGAAACACGCGGGGAGGAGCCCGCGCTGCGGGCCCTGCACGACGCGTTCGTTCGCTCTGGACACCGGTTCACCGAACTGCTCCTCGAGCTCGCGGTGAGCGAAGCGTTCCGGACCGCATCGCCCCCCGAGGAGGCCGCACGATGAAGCGCTTGTCACGGCGCGCCATGCTCCGCGGGGTCGCCTCCGGGGTCGCGGTGTCGCTCGCGTTGCCGCCGCTCGAGGCGATGCTCGGCGCGCGCGGCGCCTTCGCCGACGGCTCCGCCTCCGGCCCCTTCTTCGGCCTCTTCTTCTGGGCGAACGGCACGCCGTGGCACGCAGGCCACGGTGCCGAGCAGGCCGGGCATCCGGACCTGTGGACGCCCCCTTCGATCGGCCCGGGCCACGCCCCGAGCGAGCTGCTCGCGCCGCTCTCGCGCCACAGCCCCACCGTGATCACCGGGCTGACCCCGCACACGGACGTCCCGGACTCGCCTCCCGGCCAGGGCGACGGACACATGCGCGGCTTCATGGTCGCGCTCACCGGCGACCGACCGCGGAGCGAGGGGTTCGATCATCCGTCCCACACCCTGACGGCGCTTCGCCCTTCGCTCGATCAGGTCGTCGCGCGGGACCCCGCCTTCTACGGCCGGACCCCGTCGCGATTCCGCAGCCTGCACGTCGGCGTGAGCGAGGCGCGCTTCCACGACTACGGCCACTGGAACGCCATCTCGTACAACGGCCCCGGCTCGCAGAACTTGCCGATCTCGTCGGTCGCCCAGCTCCACGCGATGCTCTTCGGGGTCCCTGCCGACGCCGCGGCGACGCTGCGGCGCGCCCACCTGCTCGACGCGGTCCGAGACGACGCGTCGTCCCTGCGGGCCCGGCTCGGCAGCGGCGATCGGCAGCGGCTCGACGAGCACCTCGAACATCTGAGCGAGATCCGACGGCGCCTCGAGCTCTCGACCGGCGCCCTGTGCACCGCGCCGGGACTGCCGTCGGACGGAGACCTGCTGACCCGCGCCGACGCCCTCGCCCAGCTGCTCGCGGTCGCCGTGCACTGCGACCTCACGCGGGTCTTCACGTTCATGCTCACCTCGCCCGCGTCGGTGCACAGCTTCACCGACCTCGGCGTCCCCGACGGAATGCACAAGGTCTGTCACGACGGAGGCTGGGAGCAGGTCCGCGCGATCACGCTCCAGCAGATGACCTGCTTCGCGCGGGTGCTCGACCGCTTCGCGGAGCGCGCCGATCCGGGCGGGACGAGCCTGCTCGACCGCGGCGTCGTGTTCGGCACGAGCGAGTACGGCGAGGGCTTCAAGCACGGCAACGCAGAGCATCCCGTGCTCTTCGCCGGCGGCGGCGCAGGGCGGCTCGCCCGCGGCGTCCACGCGCGCGTGCCGGGGGGCAACCTCGCGGACGCGCACCTCACCGCCCTTCAGGCGCTGGGCCTCGGAACCACGGAATGGGGCTGGAACGGAGGCCAGACCCGGGACGTCGTCGCGGGGGTGTTGCGTTGAGCCGACGCCTCGGGTCGTGGACCCTCGGCTTCGCTGTGCTCGTGCTCGGCACGGGCGCGACGGGCTGCGCGACCGCGGCTCCCCGGCGGAACGATGGCGCCGTCCGCGGGGATGCCGCCGTCCGCGGGGATGCCGCGGCTCGAAGCGACGGCGCCACCGACGACTGCGGAGCGCGGACCTCGTGCGGCGGTCGCTGCGTCGATCTCGCCACGTCCGTCGAGGATTGCGGTGGCTGTGACCGCACGTGCGTGGTTCCGGGGGCCTCGCCCGCGTGCGTCGCGGGTCGATGCGCGGTGGGGTCGTGCGTGGCCGGTCGCGCCGACGGCAACGGCGAGGCGTCCGACGGCTGCGAGCTCGCCGTGGACTGCACCTCCGAGGCGCCGTGCACGACGACCTGCGGCACCACCGGAAGCCGCACCTGCGACGACGCCGGCGCCCCGACGTGCGTGGCGCCTCCGGAGACCTGCAACGCCATCGACGACGACTGCGACGGAGTCTGCGAGACGGCGCTCCCCGGATGCCGACGGGGCGTTCACCGTTCGTCGGGCAACGGCCAGCACTTCTACACCACCAGCCGTCCGGAAGCGGAATGCTGCGGCTTCCGGGTCGAGGCCGAGAACTTCTTCTGGGTGCACGCGGAGGCCGCCGACGGCCTGCAGCCGTTCTTTCGCTGCATCGCCAGCGGGGGCTTCCACTTCTACACCACCGACACCGCGTGCGACTCGGCCGGCGGAATGGAGAGCACGCTCGGCTTCGTCGCGCGCGATGCCCGCTGCGGGGCCGTCCCCCTGTTCCATCTCCGCAACGCTGCGGGCGACCACTTCTACACGCACTCCGCACCCGAGCGGGACTACGCCACCTCGATCGGATACGAATCGCTGGGCATCGCCGCCCACGTCTGGCGGGCCCCCTGAGCGCGTGAGCGCAGTCCCAATCGCAGCCCGCCCACCGCGCCCCGCGTGGCGCACCCACATCGGGGGTGATGTCTGTTGTCCCCAGGGTAGACCGACCGCAGCGCGCCCCGCCAGGAGGGTCCTGGAGGCCCCGGCGCAACCTCAATCCTGCGCCTCAGGGTACGAGAAACCCATATTTTCGTTCTCGATCCGAGGGCCCCGAGGCGCGGCACAGGCCGTGCAAAAGGCCGCCGCATGAAGTCGCCCCTCCGATCCCTCCGCGGACTGGCCATCGCACCGTGGATCGTCCTGGCCCTCACCGGCTGCCTCGGCAGCCCGTCCGACCTCGAAGGAGAGGGCGAACTGCGCGAGCCCATCGAGCGCCCCGCCGACCTCGGCGCGGCGGACGCGGCATGCGGCACGTTCCCCCCCGACCACTTCCGTTACCTCGACGACACCCGGTGCGCCCGCCGGATGCCGAGTGACCGGAGTCGCACGTGGAGTTGCCCCAACACGGCGACGTCCGCCCGCACCCGGCCCGCCGGCGGCACCCGTGACGTGACCTACACCCGGGACGGCCGGCCCTCGACCGTCGATCTGGAGACCCTCCGCCCCTTCGTGCCGAGCGATGTCGCGATGAGCGTCGCGCTCATCCGGCGGGTCGACGGCGAGGCCCACGTCCGCTGGCTCGGCACCGCGCGACACGCCGAGCCGATCCAGCCGTGGAGCAGCACCAAGTGGATCGCGATCGTGAACGCCGCGGCGCGGATGCGGACGCTCTCGGGCTACCGGATTGGCCTCGACGCGGCGGTGTCGGGCATTCCCCTCGGCGATCTCGCGACCGTCGTCCACCAGTACGACGAGCGCCGCTACTCCTCGAACGGCCTCGCTCGCTGGTTCCTCGACATCGGCGGCCGGTCCCGCGCGAACGGCCTGATGCGCTCGTGGCTCGGGCGCCCCGCCCGCGAGACCTACGGCGGCAACTACGGCGCTCCGTCGGCCGCGCTGCCCTACAGCTTCTCGAATGGCGCGGCGACCCTCGACGTCACCCCCGACCTCGGCACCGGCCCCGCGAATCAGCTCTCGACCGACGCCCTCGCCGACGCGCTTCGACGCGTCGTCCTGCACCGCGAGGTCCTGCCGGCCGAGCGCTTGCCCGGACTTCAGTGGACCGACGTGCAGCACTTGCTCTACGGCGCCGAGCGATCGCGCTGGTACGGCGCATCGACCCCCGGCGGGATGCAGGCCGACACCGCCATCTACGTGCAGCAGGCGCTCGACCTCGCCGCGCTCGAGCGGCGCAGCCTCGGCCAGTGGCGGGTGTTCGGCAAGCTCGGCTTCGGACCCTCGCGCGGCGGTGAATTCGTTCACGTCTCGTACGGCTGTCTTCCGACGCTCGACGACGCGGGCCGGGCCATCCCCGACCGCGGGCAGGAATTCGTCATCGCGACCCAGCTGCCCGCACGCGGCGATCACCCGGGGGCGGATGCGCGGATGGCGCAGATCTACCGCGCGGTCCTCGGGGGGATGCTCGACGGCCGCGTCCGCTGAGGCCGGACCCGCGCGACGGGCCCGAGGGCGGCGAGCTCAGCAGCCGCCGTGGCCCGTCGCCGGGAAGATCTTTCCGGGATTGAGGATCCCCTTCGGATCGAACGTGTCCTTGATCCGACGCTGGGCCTCGATGACCGCAGCGGATTGCTCGAGGCCGAGGAAGGGAGCCTTCAGCGCCCCGATCCCATGCTCACCGCTCAGCGTGCCGCCGAGCTCGATGGCCGAGGCGAAGAGCTCGGCCGTCGCGGCGTCCACCGCGGGGCGCTGCGAGGGTTCGTCCCAGAGCAGGTTGACGTGGAGGTTCCCGTCCCCTGCGTGCCCGTACGCCGGCATCCGGATCCCGTGCCGCTCCGAGAGGAGCCTGCATCGATCGATCAGCGCGGGCAGCTGCGTGCGCGGCACGACCACGTCCTCGCTGATCTTCCATCGGGCCTGACGTCGCAGCGCGCGCGACATGTCGCGGCGCACCGACCAGAAGCGCTCTCGATCGGCGCGGACCGTCGCGACGCCCACCTCGAAGGACGTCCACGCCGAGAGCGCGTTGCCGACCCGCTCGAGGTCCTCGGCGACGGCGCGCTCCGTGCCATCGAGTTCGAGCACGAGCAGCGCGCGCGCGCCGGCCGGGACCGTCAGCGACGAGGCGGCGCGGAGGATGTCGAGCGTCTGATCGTCGAGCATCTCGACGCAGCGAGGCACGACGCGCAGGGCGAGCACGGCGTCGATCGCCCGCGGCACCGAGGCCACCTCGGGCAACCACACGAGCATCGTGACGATCGCCTCGGGGTTCGGAACGAGCCGCAGCGTCGCCCGCGTCACCACCGCGAGCGTCCCTTCGCTCCCGACGACGAGCGAGGTCAAGTCGTAGCCCGTCACCCCCTTGCGGGTCCGGCGGCCGACGTCCATCCGCGTCCCTTCGCCGGTCACGATCTCGAGACCCAGCACCCAGTCGCGGGTCGCGCCGTACTTGAACGTCCGCGGTCCACCGGCGTTCTCGGCGATGTTGCCCCCGACCGTGCACTCGGCCCAGCTGTTGGGATCCGGTCCCCAGAAGAGGCCTTCGGCCTCCACCGCGTCGTGCACGTCGCGGGTCACGACGCCCGGACCGACGACCGCGGTGCCGTTGCGGACGTCGATGTCGATGTCGCCGCGCATCCGGTCGCACGCCAGCACCAGCCCTCCGCGCATCGGCACGGCGCCTCCCGTGCGGCCCGTGCCCGCGCCCCGCGGCGTGACGGGCACGCCATGGGCCCCGGCGGCGGTGAGCACGGCGACCACGTCCTGCGCCCCGCGGGCCCGGATGACCGCGGACGGCATGCTCCCCTCGGCCTCGCTCTCGTCGCGGGCGTGCGACTCGCACACGTCGCGGTCGGTGAGGACGCGGTCGTCCGGCAGCGCGCGGGACAGGGCGACCAGACACCGCTCGACCGCTCCCTCCATCGACGACTCCCTCGGCCCCGCGGCCGCTCCGCGCGAGCGCCCGGCAGCATCCCATCGAAATCCCCCCGCATCCAGCCGCGGCCCGCCACCTCGCGCGGACGGGACGGGCGGTGATATACGTGCGACGCGGACCCCGCGGGTTCGCCTGCCGATGCCCGTGGACGCCCCCTCCCAGACCCCGCCCGACGCGCCCGCGTCCGTGCCGCCGCTCGACGCCGTTCCGACCGGAGCGCCGAAGGTCCAGACCGCGCCGGAAGGCCCCGTCTCCCGCGACCCCGCGGTCCGCGGCAGCACGCTCGGACGCACCCCGCACCGCGCGTGGCTGCTCTTCTTCGTGGTCGCCGCGATCGAGGTCATCAGCCACTTCGTCGAACAATCGCGGATCGCGCCGTGGAGCGACTGGACGCGCGCCGCGGACCACGTGCGCGCCGGGTGGGAGGCGGGAGACGTCGTGACCGCCGCGCCGCACTGGGCCGATCCGCTGATGCGGGCCGCCGTCGGCGACAGGCTCGACCTGTCCTCCGCAGGGCGCGCGGATCTCACCCCGTACCGCCGCCTGTGGTCGCTCTCGATCCGCGGGCACCGCGCCGCCGAGGCCCCGGAGACGGCCCCCGAGCACGCGGTGCAGTTCGGACGCGTCCGGGTCGAACGCTGGCGTCTGCCGAGCGTCCCGGTGCAGTTCGATCTCGTCGAGCACATCGGAGAGGCCGAGGTCGCGCTGATGCAAGGCGACCAGGCCCGCCCGTGCCGATGGACCGCCGGCGGCCGTCCGTCGGGGGGCGGTCTCGGCGCCGGCCCGATCACCCCCGGGCAACGGCATGTCTGCGACCCCGCGCGACCGTGGTTGTGGGTCGGGGCGACCGTCGAAGAGGACCTCGCGATGCTCCCCCGTCGCTGCGTCTGGCAGCACCCGCAAGGACCCGAGCCGGTCCGCGCCACGTTCCGGGACGTGCCGCTCGGCGACGAGGTGGTGCTGCACGCGGGCCTGTGGTGGGAACACGAGCGCACGCTGGACGGCGGCGACGTGGATGTGGCGGTCCGGCTCGACGGCGAGGAGATCGGCCGCCTCGTGCACCGCGACGGAGACGGGTGGAAGCGCCTCGTCGCCACGATTCCCGAAGCACGGCGCGGAGGCCGCGGCACCCTCGACGTCGAGGTGAGCAGCGGCGCGCCGCACCTGCGAACGCTCTGCTGGGCGGCCTCGACGCGCGGTGCGGGTGCGATGGGCGCCGCGGGCGAGGGGGACCTTTGACCACCGGACGGCCTCTGGGATGGCGCGATCATGCGCTCGGCTTCGCGCTCGCGGCCGCGTACTGCGCGCTGCTGCTCGGCACCTCGACCGGCCTCGGCATGGCCCGGGACGAGGGCTTCTACGTCGAGGCGGCCGAGCGCTACGCGGACTGGTTCGCGTTGCTCGGCGCCGATCCCGGCACCGCCCTCGACCGCGCCGCCATCGACGCCCATTGGCAGGTCAACCACGAGCATCCGTCGCTGCCCAAGAGCCTGTTCGCGCTCTCCTGGCTCGCCCAGCGCACCTGGCACGTCTTCCCCGCCGACTCGATGGCCTTCCGCTTTCCTGCGATGGCGATGAGCGCCCTGCTGGTCTGGCTCGTGTTCGCGTTCGGCGCGCGCACCCACGGCCGCGCGGTGGGCCTCTTCGCGGCGCTCGCGTGGGCGCTCATGCCGAGCGTGTTCTACCACGCGCACCTCGACTGCTTCGATCTGCCGATCGTCGCGATGCTGACGTGGGTGACGTACGCCTACTGGCGCTCGCTCGCGGAGCCGAGGTGGGCAGTGGTCACGGGCGTCGCCTACGGCCTGGCCCTCGAGACGAAGCACAACGCCTGGATCCTGCCGATCATCCTCGCGGTTCACTGGCTCGGCTTCGTGCTCCCCGGCGAGTTGCGTGATCGCCGCGCCGGCAAGGGCGCCGTGGTCGCGCTCGTCCCCTGGTGGATCGTGGGCATGGCCGCGCTCGGCCCGCCCCTCTTCGTGGGCCTCTGGCCGTGGCTCTGGCACGACACCGCCGCGCGCTTCGGCGAGTACGCGTCGTTCCATCTCAACCACGTCCACTACAACACCGCCTACCTCGGCCGCACCTACTTCGGACCGCCCGGCCCCTTCTCGTTCCCGTGGGTGCTCACCCTCTTCACGGTGCCCCTGGTCATCGTGCTGCTCGGGCTCACCGGCCTCGCGCTCCGGGCCCGGGCGATGCTCCCTCCGGCGCTCGCCGCCGCGCTCTGGCCCGCCGGGCGGCTCGAAGGGGATCGCCAGCGCACCGACGCGCTGTGGTTCGGCTGCATGGTCGCGCCGATGCTCGTCATCGCGATGCCGTGGACCCCGATCTTCGGGGGCACCAAGCACTTCCTCTCGGGCTGGGTCTTCCTGGCGCTCTTTTCGGCCCTCGCGTTCGCCCGGGTGCAGGCCGCGCTCCGCGCCGCGCTCGAGTCCCTCCGCCCGCTCCGCGCCCTCGCGCCTGCGGGGCCCGCGCTCGCGGGGGCCCTGCTCTTGCTGCCGGGCGCCATCGACACCGCGCACAGCCACCCGTTCGGGCTCTCGTTCTACGGGTACGCCGCCGGGGGCGTCCCGGGCGCCGCCGACCGCGGGATGATGCGCCAGTTCTGGGGCTTCACGACGGGCAGCCTCGCCCCCTGGCTCAACGCGCACGTCCCGCGCAACGGCAGCGTGTGGATCTGCGACACGGTCCCGAGCGCGTGGCGGATGCTCCAGCGCGACGGACTCCTGCGCGAGGACATCCGCGCCACCTGGGACATGGCGAACGCGGACTTCGCCATCGTGCACCACGAGGATCATTTCGTGGAGGTCGACTACCAGATCTGGATGGCCTTCGGCCGCGTCGATCCGGTCCACGTGCTGACCTACGACGGCGTCCCGATCATCAGCGTCTACGAGAATCCACGGCGCGCGCGCCGCTGAGATCGTCGGAGCGCGCCGCCGCTCAAGAAGCGCTCGGCCCGTCGCCCTCGCGCGCCTCGGACGACGCCTCGCCCGCACCGTGCTGCGCCCCGCTTCGAGACGCACCGCTGCCCGATGCACCGCTGCGCGATGCACCGCTGCGCACCGCGCGCGCCGCCTTGCGCGAAATGTCGAGCGCCGCCTCGATGACCGCGATGGTGACGTAGCCGACGAGGAGCCACACCAGCGCGAACGATGGATGCGACCACACCGCCACGGCCGCGCTCGAGGCGATGGTCAGCACGACGAACACCACGCTCGCCCACCCCAGCTTCACGTCCTTGAAGGATCGGAAGGGCACGGTGCTGACCATGAAGAACGAGAGCGCGAGCACCACCCCGAGGATGAGCTCCGCCGAGCTCTGGAGGCTCCCCGTCACCGCGAAATTCGCGACGATGATCGAGACCAGCAGACCTGCGGCCCCCGGGATCGGGAGCCCCACGATGTGCTTGCCGGGTTTCTTCGGCGCGCCGCTCGGCGCCATCGCGAGCACGTTGAACCGGGCCAGGCGGATGGCGCCGCACGCCAGGTACACGAAGCTGACGAAGAGCCCCGTGGTCCCGAGCGAGTGCAGCGACCAGCGGTACACCAGGATGGCCGGCGCGACCCCGAACGACACCACGTCCGCGAGTGAGTCGATCTGCACCCCGAACGCGCTCTGCGTGCGGGTGAGCCGCGCGACGCGCCCGTCGATGATGTCGAAGAACATCGCGAACACGATCAACAGCGCGGCACGGTAGAAGTCCTCGGCGCTCGTCTCGCCCCGCCCATCGGCGGTGGTGCACGCGACGATCGCGTCGAATCCGCAGAAGATGCTCGAGAGCGTGAAGAGGTTGGGGAGGATGAACAGCGTCTTCCTCAGGTCGAACTTCATGCAGCGCTCTTCGTTCTGGGCCAGCGGGCTCGGCAGGACGGGCCCCCGGGCCCGTGGATCTTGAATCGGGGCGACGGCGACGCAACCCCGATCAGTCGGGACCCGCCGCGGCCGCCGCCGCCGCGATCGCCAGGTTCCTCAGCCGGATCTGACCTGTGTGCCCGTAGCCCGCGGAGAACGCGGCCTCGGCGAGCGAGAACTCCCCGGCCTGCCACGCGAGCATGCCCCTCGCCTCGTGGGCGTCGGCCTCCGCCTCCGTATCCAGCGCGGCGAACCGGTCGAGCGCCTCGGCGCGCATCGCCCCATCGGCCACCTCCCCGTGGAGCGCGAGCCAGCCCTGGTACGCGCGCTGCTCGAGGGGCGAGAAGTCCGCATCGAGCGGAAGCGAATGGATCCCGTTCCAGCGCGCGAAAAAGAGGGTGCGAACCACGAGCTCGTCGGCCACGCGCACGCCGTCGACGACCGCCCCCCATCGCTCGAGCATCGTGCCGAACGCGCCGATCTCGGCCCTTCGAGCGTCCTCGTCCCCTTGCCCGGCGAGCGCAGGGAGCATGCGCTCGACGTCGCGCGCGCGGACGGCCCGCAGCCCCTCCTCGCCGTGCACGTGTGCGAACTCGGCCACCGCGCGCCGGAGCTCCGCCCGACGCAGGGCGCCCACCCCTTGATCTTCCCCTCGCGCCTCGGCCCGCCCCGAGGCCAGGTACAGCGTCCGACGTGCCTGCTCCAGCGCGTCGTCGGGTGCCCGCGCGGCGAGGGCCCGCGAGGCCGCGAGGGCAGGTCGAACCGCCGCCGCCTCGAGCACGAGGGGCGGGATCTCGGCCGGCGACGCGGCGCGCGGGGCCAGCCAGATCCCCGACAGGAGCGCCGGCGCGACGAGCCCGAGGGTCGCGGCGAGGCCGTCCGCTCCGAACCTCGGACGTGCCTTGACTTCAACCAACCGGACCCCCAGTCTGCCGCGCCATGACGGCTCCGACGCGTCGCCTGCACGAGCGATGGGAACTGCAGCTCCCGGTCGTGCTCGAGCACCGGGACGGGCTCTCGCCTCTGCAGCAGACGCCGGGGACGACCCGGAATTTCTCGCTCGGCGGCATGCTCATCGACGTCTCCGCGCCGATCCCGTTCGGCGCCTCGGTGACGGTACGCGTGGTTCTGCCGCCGCTCAAGGAAGAGTCGTCGGTCGAGGCCACCGTGCGGTGGGTCCGCGACGGAGCGGTGGGCGTCCAGTTCGGGAGCCTCCGCGCGAAGGACGTCTGGGCGCTGAACCAGCTCTTCAAGAGCGCCCCCGCGGCGGACTGAGCGCGACGCGGCACCGTCGCGTCTCCGGGTCTCGGCGACGAGGGTGTCCGCGCCCGCCGCCCCGAGACGACCGTTCTTCGCCCGTCGACTGAATGGCGCTTCATTTCCAGCCGGGTCGACCCTATCCTCCGCGCCGCGGCGGGCGAGGGTCCGCGCGCCGCCAGAGGAGTCGGAGCCATGGATCTCTCGTTCACCGCGGAACAGGAAGCCTTCCGCGACGAAGTCCGGTCGTTCATCGCGGGCGCGCTGCCCCCGCACCTCGCCGCGAAGGCCGCGGTCGATGGCCATTTCGAGCACCACGAGGTGATGGAGTGGCACCAGATCCTCTTCCGCAAGGGCTGGGTCGCGCCGCACTGGCCGCAGGAGGTCGGGGGCACCGGCTGGGACGCCGCGCGGCGGTTCATCTTCTCCGAAGAGCTCGAGAAGGCGGGCGTCCCGACGCTGTCGCCGTTCGGCCTGTCGATGGTCGGCCCGCTGATCATCCAGTTCGGTTCCGAGGCGCAGAAGGCCCGCTTCCTCCCGAAGATCCTCAGCGGCGAAGAGGCCTGGTGCCAGGGCTACTCGGAGCCCGAGGCGGGCAGCGATCTCGCGTCGCTGCGGACCACGGCCGTGGACGACGGCAAGGGCGGCTTCGTCGTCAACGGACAGAAGACGTGGACGACCTACGGCCAGTATGCCGACTGGATCTTCTGCCTGGTGCGGACGAACGCCTCGGCCAAGAAGCAGGCCGGCATCTCGTTCCTGTTGATCGACATGAAGTCGCCCGGCGTGAAGGCCGTGCCGATGCTGACGACCGGCCACACGCCGGCGTTCTGCGACACGTACTTCGACAACGCCGTGGTGCCCCAGGAGAACGTCGTCGGCCCGGTCGACGGCGGCTGGACGATGGCGAAGGCCCTGCTCGGTCACGAGCGGACGCTGATCGCCGCGGTCGGCACGAGCACCCGCGCGCTCGCCCGCGTCAAGGGCATCGCCGCGCAGCACGGCCTGCTCGAAGACGCGCACTGGCGCGGGCGCATCGCCCGCCTGGAGATCGAGCTCGAGGCGCTGCGGATGCAGAACTACCGTGCGCTCGCGGGCGCGCAGCTCGGGCATGCGCCCGGCCCCGAGTCGAGCGTCCTCAAGATTCGCGGCTCCGAGATCCTCCAGCAGACGCTCGAGCTCGCGATGGACGTGATGGGCCCGGCCTGCATGGCGTGGTTCACGCCGGACGGCGTGCTCGCGCCCCAGGAGCAGTGGATCCCGTCCTCGTTCAACTACACACGCGCCACGACCATCTACGGCGGATCGAACGAGATCCAGCGCAACGTCATCGCCAAGTGGATCCTCGGCCTGCCTGCGCAGGCGTGAGCGACGAAGGGAGAAGCACGACATGGACTTCGAGCTCACCGAGGAACAGAAGATGCTCGCCGAGAGCGCGGCGAGCTTCGCGCGGAAGACCTCCCCCGTGGAGCGCCTGCGCAAGCTGAGGACGATGCCCCCCACCGAGGGCGTCGAGCAGCGGCACCCGTCCGTCGGGGATCCGCGCAACTGGGAGAAGGCCGTGTGGCGGCAAATGGCCGAGCTCGGCTGGCTCGGTCTCTTCTACCCCGAGGAGGTCGGCGGTCTCGGCCTGCGCTTCTTCGACGCCTCGCTCGTGATCGAGAAGCTCGGCACGACGCTGGTCCCCGAGCCCTACGTGGCGAGCGTGGTGCTCGGGGGCTGGGCGCTGCTCAAGGCGGGCGACCTCGCGCAGCAGAAGCGCTTCCTCGGCCCGATGATCGAGGGCGAGACCTCCCTCGCGCTCGCGTGGCAGGAGCGCGGGGCCCGCTACGATGCGGGCGCCGTCGAGACGAAGGCGACGCGCACGGCGGGCGGCTGGTCGCTCTCGGGCGAGAAGGTCTACGTGCTCAACGGCCACGCGGCCGACCACCTCGTCGTCTCCGCGCGGCGTCCCGACGGCTCGCTCGGGCTCTTCGTCGTGGACGCCGGCGCGCCCGGGCTCACGGTGACCTCGATCACCACGATGGACTCGAACCGCGCCGCCTTCGTGAAGCTCGACGGCGTCGAGCTCGAGGCCGACCGTCACCTCGAGGCGGGCGATGCCCTCGCGGCGGTCGAGTGGGCGCTCGATCTGGCGGCGGCCGCGGCCTGCGCCGAAGGGCTCGGCATCGCCCGGGCGATGACGCACGCGACCGTCGAGTACATCAAGGTCCGCAAGCAGTTCGGCGTGGCGATCGGGACCTTCCAGGTCCTGCAACACCGCGCGGTCGACATGTTCGTGCAGACGCAGCTGCTCGAGAGCACCTCCGTCTTCGCGTGCGTGAACGCCGACGGCGACGACGTCGATGCCCGCCGCCGCACGGTGTCGGTCGCGAAGGCGCGCCTCGGGGTCGGCGCGAAGTTCGTGAGCCAGTCGGCGGTCCAGCTGCACGGGGGCATCGGCATCACGGACGAGCACGACATCGGGCTCTTCTTCAAGCGGATGCAGGTGCTCACGACGCTCTTCGGCGACGAGGAGTTCCACGTCCGGCGCTTCGCCGCGCGCCCCGGGTTCGACACGACCGTCGGCGACTGACCCGGCACTCTTGCCACCTCGCCCCGCGGCCCGCCGCGCCCGGGGTGAGGTGGTGGCGTCGGTCGGACGCGGATTCGGGTACCCTGCCGGGCCATGGCCGACGCCCCGAAGCCCACCTTCCCCGAGCGCTTCAACATCGCGGACTACTTCCTCGACGACCGCATCCGCGAGGGCCGCGGGGACCGCGTCGCCATCGAGGTCGGCGACCAGCGATGGACCTACGCGCAGGTGCAAGCCCTCTCGAACCGCGCGTCCTTCGCGCTGCGCGACCGGGGCATCGACCTCGAGGATCGGGTGCTGCTGCTGCTCTTCGACGGAGTGGAGTTCGCGGCGTCGTGGTTCGGCATCCTGAAGGCCGGGGCCGTGTTCTGCATGGGCAACCCGCTGGCCACCGAGGCTGATTTCGAGCACCTGCTCGCGTACACGCGGGCCCGCGCCGTCATCGCCGACGCCAGCACCCTCGACCGGCTCGGCCCGGCGCTCGCGAGGCACCCCCGCTGCCGCGTCCGCCTGATCGTGGGCGATGCGCCGGAGGGGCCCGGACTCGAGCCGTGGCAGGACGCGCTCTCGGCCGCGAGCGATCGCACCGAGAACGCCGACACGTCCCGCGACGACGTCGCGGGGTGGCTCTTCACGAGCGGCACCACCGGCAAGCCGAAGGGGGCCGTGCATTTTCACCACGACTTCGCGTACAGCACCGAGTGCTACCCGACGCAGGTGCTCGGACTGCGCGAGGACGACGTGTTCCTCTCGGTGTCCCGTCTCTTCTTCGGCTACGCGACCGGCACGAACCTCATGTTCCCGTTCCGCGTGGGCGCCAAGGCGGTCTTCTTCCCCGACAAGCCGACGCCCGAGCGGCTGATCGCCACGATCGAGAAGCACCGGGTGACCGTGCTCTCGAACGTCCCCGCGATGATCCGACAGATGGTCGACCACCCCGACGCCGACACGGCCGACCTCTCCTCGCTCCGGATGTGCCTCAGCGCCGGCGAGGCCCTGCCCCCTCCGCTGGACGCGCGCTGGAGGGCCCGCGGCTGGTGCGAGATCCTCGACGGCATAGGGTCCGCGGAGCTCTTCCACATCTACATCAGCAACGCGCCAGGCGACGTGAAGCCCGGGTCGCTCGGTCGGCTCGTGCCCGGCTACGAGGCGAAGATCTGCGGACCCGACGGCGACCCGCTGCCCGACGGAGAGATCGGGCGCCTCTGGGTCCGAGGCGACAGCGCTGCGCTCTGCTATTTCGGCGATCAGGACAAGAGCAAGAGCACCTTCGTCGGGGGCGACTGGGTCGTCAGCGCCGACCTCTTCCGGCGCGACGCGGAGGGCTACTTCTGGTACTCGGGGCGGGGCGACGACATCCTCAAGGTGCGCGGCATGTTCGTCTCACCGCTGGAGATCGAGGACTGCCTCTCGACCCATCCCGCGGTGAAGGAATGCGCGGTCGTCGGCGCCGTCGACGAGGAGGGCATGAGCGTGCCCAAGGCGGTGGTCGTGCTGCGCGAGGGGCACCTCGGCGACGACGCGATGACGGCCGCGCTGCAGGAGCACACGAAGGCACGCCTGACGCGCTACAAGTTCCCCCGGATCGTGCGCTACGTGGAGGCGCTGCCTCGCAACGATCGCGGCAAGGTGCTGCGGCGGGAGCTCGAGAATGTCTGACCACGCACATCGGACCACCGATCTCGCGGACACCACCTACGAGGCGGCCTCGGCGCGCCTCGCCGCGGGCGCCATCGCCCTCTTGCCGACCGGTGCCACCGAGGCGCACGGCCCGCACCTTCCGCTCTCGACCGACGTCGTCATCTCGCTCGAGGCCGCGCGCCGCGCCCAGCGCTTGCTGCGCACGCGTGGCATCGACGCGATGGTGCTGCCGCCGTTGGCGTACGCGGTGACCGAGTACGCGGGCGGGTTCGCGGGCACCATCACCCTGCCCTTCGACACCGCCAGAGCGCTGGCGCGGGACGTGATCCTCGGGGCGGTGCAGACCGGCTTCCGCGGCGTGGTCCTCTGCAATGCGCACCTCGAGCCCGAGAACCTGCGCGCGCTGCGGGAGGCCTGCGAGGAGGCGCGGAATCGCGGCGCCCGCGTCGAGCTCCCCGACGTCACCCGCAAGCCGCACGCGCTGCGGCTCGGCGAGGAGTTCCGCAGCGGCGCCTGCCACGCCGGGAGCTACGAGACGAGCCTCGTCCTCGCGGCGTCTCCCGCCCTCGTGCACATGCACGAGGCGCTCGCCCTGCCCGCCAACCCGACCTCCCTCAGCGTCGCCATCCGAGACGGCAAGAAGACATTCCTCGAGGCCGGCGGACCCCGCGCCTACTTCGGAGATCCCGCCGCCGCGTCCGCCGCCGAAGGCGATGCCCTCTACGCCGAGCTCGCCGACATCTTCGCCAGCGCCGCCGAGCGGCTCGGGACGCCCCCGGCCTGAACTCCGGCGAGGGCGTCCCGTCGTAGGTTCGCCTCCCTCGCCGAGGCGTTCAAGGTCTCCAGCGCTGCGTCGGCCGCACGGCCAGCCGCGTGCCGACTTGCTCCGCGGCGCAGACCGCCGGTGCGACCGTGGTCAGGTCGCTGCCGAGCGCGAGGCAGGTCGCTCCGACCCCGCGGAGCTGCCCATCGTCGAGCAGGGTCCACCGCTGCGACTCGCTGCCGGCGCACGGCTGCACCATCGTCGGCGTCCCGCCCGATCCGAGGGTGAGGCAGAGCCCCGCGGAGGTCACCACGAGACCGTCCGGTCGCACGTCCCAGCGCTGCTCCGCTGCGCCGGAGCACGGGCCCGCGACCGCGACCCCGCCCGCCGCATCGAGACAGCGGAGGCCATCGCCGCTCAGCGTGTCCGGACCTCCCGACACCGCCTGCGAGAAGTACTGCCGCCAGCACCACTCGTCGTAGAGATCGCCGGGCGAGGGCGAGGCCCCGTACGCGTTCATGATGCGCACGTTCTCGTCGTGCTGCGCCACGCTCAGGTTCCGCGGCAGAGGCTCCGGCACGGGCGACCACGTCTGGTACATCGAGTAGCCCCGGTACATCCGGACGCCCGTCGCGCGGCCGGAGGCATGGATGGCTTCGAGGGCAAACATCGCCGACGCGATGTGGTCCTGGTGGTCCTCGCCGTACGCGACGGTGCCATCTTGCATCCCGACGCGGCCCGGCGCGCGCTCGGCGACGATCGCGGACAGGAGCGCCACGAGCTGGGGCCGGGTGTACTCGTCGCGCCCATCGATGGTTCGCTGCGTAGGCACCGGGGTCACCCAGAACGGGGGACCCGAGTCGGGCGCCCACAGCGCGGCCAGCCCCATGTCCGGCAGCCGAACGAACACGAGGCTGAGGAGCGGCCGCGCGATCAGCGTGCAGCGCTCGACCGTCTTGGCCGCGACCGCGACCGCTGCGCAGTCCCACGCGTCCGCCGCGCGGGCCATGGCGGCATAGGCGCTGCGAACGCCCGCCTCGCGCGACTGCCAGTACGACGGGGGTTGCCCGCCGTCACCGGAGGTCAGGTACACGACCTGAACGGGGAGACCACCGGCGAACGAGGCGTCGACGTCCGCGTGCATGAAGAGCAGATCGTCGTCGGGGTGGGCCACCACGTAGAGGTGACTGCCGCTGCCCACGTTGCCGTACCACTGCAGGGTCTGGCTCGCGTCGACGCCCATGGACGACCCGCCGTCCAGCGACGTCGGCGACCCGCCGTCCAGCGACGTCGGCGACCCGCCGTCCAGCGACGTCGGCGACCCGCCGTCCAGCGACGTCGGCGACCCGCCGTCCAGCGACGTCGGCGACCCGCCGTCGAGTCCCGCACCCGCGTCGCC
>CAIKNO010000241.1 GCA_903828805.1 uncultured Sandaracinus sp.
CGGCTTCCGGTTGATCGACCGGGGTCCGCTTCCTCCCGGCGACCGCATCCCCGTGCCTCCCGGCGGTTGGGCTTCGGTCGCGGTCGGGAACGAGGGCGCTGCCGGTGAGCTGTCCAAGGGCGATTTTCGGGCGATGACCGCGCGGGGCACCGCGCGTCGTCAGGCCGATCGGCTCGCTGGGCAGGTCGCGGCGCGTCGGGCGGTCGCTGCGTTGTTGGGGTCTGCGACCTTTGGCATCGAGCGGCTGCCTTCGGGCGCGCCGGTCGTCACCGGCCCCGATGGCGTGTATGTCAGCATCAGCCATCGAAACGGCGAGGCGTGGGCCATCGCCAGCGCCGAGCCGGTGGGCATCGACGTCGAGGCCATCGCCCCGCGCTCCGCGGCGTTCGTCGCCGATTGGTTCAGCCCCGAAGAGCTGACCGCAGCGGCGACTCTGGACGCGACCGCGCTCACCATCGGCTGGGCTGCCAAAGAAGCCGTGCTGAAGTGGCTGGGCGTCGGCATGGCGGCTTCGCCCCGCGACGTCGTGGTCACCCGCGGCGAGGGCGGGTGGCGCGCGGTGGGTGTCGGAGCGCTTGCGGGCGCGGGCACGTTTGAGCTGTCGGTGCGCGTTCGGGGCGACATGGTCGCGGTGATCGCGGTGATCGCGGTTGGCGCCAACTTGCGGCGGGCACGGGCGGCGTAGGGCGGGCTAAGCAGCTCCAGAGTTGGATGGTCTCTTGCCGGAGCTCTTCCACTTGCGCGCCTCTCGGGATCACGTCCGCACATGGTTGGCCGGAGGACACCGGGAAGCGTTCGCGGAGCGCGAAGGCGAGCGGCGAGGAGGGGACGGCGCGGCGACGCAATCCACTCCTACCGATATTCGACTCACAAAATGCTCTGATTGCGCCGCCATTCGCCTCACGCTACTCCCCTGAATGCCCTCTTCCCCGACCATCGGCGGCCCCTACCTCTGGGAGCACCCCTCCTGGCCCGACGGCCTCGCGTGGTCCGCCGGGCTCGTCACCGCCGCGTTGACCGCCGCGCACCACGCCCAGGGCCGTCTCCTCGCCAAGGCCTCCCTCGTCGGGATGGCCGACCGCGCTGCGCTCGAGGCCGTCGCGTACGAAGACGAGGCCCTTGGCACCGCGCAGATCGAGGGCGAGCGGCTCGACCGCGACTCCGTACGCTCCTCCGTCGCGCGGCAGCTCGGCCTCGACCGTGCCGGCGCGCCCACCAGCGCCCGTAACGTGGACGGCCTCGTCGCCGTGCTGCTCGACGCCACGCGGAACGCGGCTGCGCCAGCTACGTTCGAGCGCCTGTGCGGCTGGCAGGCCGCGCTCTTCCCGACCGGCTTCTCCGGCCCGCACCGCATCGCCGTCGGGGCCCTCCGGACGGGACCCGAGCCGATGCGCGTCGTGTCGGGCGCGTGGGGCCGGTCCGTCGTCCACTTCGAGGCGCCCCCGTCCAACGCGCTCCCGGAGCAGATGTCGCGCTTCCTCGCCTGGCTGGAACCCGCGCGGGACGCCTCGTCCGAGGACGCGTTCGTGCGGGCCGGCCTCGCGCACCTGCGGCTGGTGACGCTCCACCCCTTCGACGACGGCAACGGCCGCGTGACGCGCGCCCTCACCGACCTCGTGCTCGCCCGAGCGGACGCGACGCCCACGCGCCTCTGGAGCCTGTCCGCGCAGATCGAGCAGGAGCGCGCTCACTACTACGCCGCCCTTCAATCCGCGCAGCGCGGCGCGGGCGACGTCACGGACTGGCTCGTCTGGTTCCTCGGCTGCGTGGCGCGCGCGCTGGGCCGCGCGGAGTCCGGCGTGGACGGCGTCCTCACGCGGGTGCGCTTCTGGGCGCAGCACGGGCACGTCGCCTGCAACACCCGGCAGCGGAAGATCCTCGATCGGATGCTCCAGGCGGGCCCCGACGGGTTCGACGGCGGCATGACCACCCGCAAGGCCGCCGCGCTCACCGGCGCGAGCCGGGCGACCGCGCAGCGCGACCTCGCCGAGCTGGTGGCGGCGGGGCTGCTGCGACCGCTCCCGGGCGGAGGGCGGAGCGCGGCGTACGAGGTGGTGTGGGGGTGACGCGGTTGCGGGTGCGCTCGGTCGCCGGTGCGCTTCATCGGGCTCAACGAGAAGCGCGCGCCGCAGGCCTGACATGCGAAGTCCGGCGTGCTCGTGCCCGAGGCCCATCGGTTGGCGACGC
>CAIKNO010000242.1 GCA_903828805.1 uncultured Sandaracinus sp.
CAGACGACGGCGACCTTGCCGGCGACCATGACGTCGGTGGAGCGCTTGAGGCCGTCGAGCAGCGACTCGCGGCAGCCGTAGAGGTTGTCGAACTTCGACTTGGTGACCGAGTCGTTGACGTTGATCGCCGGGAAGAGGAGTGCGCCCTCGCGCATCATCTCGTAGAGGCGGTGCACGCCGGTCGTCGTCTCCTCCGAGACGCCGACGATCTGCGGCAGGAGATCCTGGCGCTTCTCGTGGACGAGGATGGTGAGGTCGCCTCCATCATCCAGGATCATGTTCGGGCCCTTGCCGCCCTCGAAGCAGAGCAGCTGCTGCTCGATGCACCACCAGTACTCCTCCTCGGTCTCACCCTTCCAGGCGAACACGGGGATGTCCGCCGCGGCGATCGCAGCCGCCGCGTGGTCCTGCGTCGAGAAGATGTTGCAGCTGGTCCACGTGACCTCGGCGCCGAGGTCGCGCAGGGTCTCGATGAGCACGGCCGTCTGGATGGTCATGTGCAGGCAGCCCGCGATGCGCGCGCCGGCGAGCGGCTTCTGGCTGCGGTACTCCTCGCGGAGCGCCATCAGGCCGGGCATCTCGGTCTCGGCGATGCGGATCTCCTTGCGGCCCCAGTCCGCGAGGGTGATGTCGGCCACCTTGTACTTGGCGGTCTGGTTCGAGGGGGCGGTCTTGGGGGCGTGCGTCTCGGTCTGCATCGTGAACGTCTCCGTGGTTCTCAAGCGTCCTGGGCCGGTCTCGTCGCGACGAGGACCTGCCATCCGACATGGGCGTCGGGACCTTCTCCGCGCACGCCGTGGGGCAGCGGGCGCACGACGGGGCGCGTCAGCCCCGCGTCGCGGGCGAGGCCCGCGAGTTCACCGGGATCGAAGCCGAGCCAGAGGTCGGCCTGCTGCTCGCGCAGCTTCTCGTCGTCGTGAGGCTGGTAGTCGATCACGACCACGGCGCCCCCGGGACGCGCGAGGCCCGCGAGGGCCGCGAGCATCTTGCGCGGTTGGGGCGCGTGATGGAGCAGGCGTGCCGCGAACACCACGTCGGCACCGCCGAGCTTGCGCACCCGCCGGCGCACCACCGCGTCGTCGACCTCGCCCTCGAGCAGTTCGACGTGGCCATATCCGCGGCGCTCGAGGCGCTGCGCCGCCCGCGCCAGCCGCGCCGGGCTGCGGTCGACCGCGACGACCCGATCGAAGATCGGCGCGAGCACGTCGAGGAGGCGTCCGTCTCCGGTGCCCGCATCCACCGCGAGCGCGCGGTGCGGCAACAGGGGCGCGAGGGCCGCGAGGTACGCCGGCAGCTCCGAGGGAAGCGCGTCGGCCGCGAGGGGTTCCTCGAGCCTCGCGAACAGCTCGCGCGCGGCCTCGTCGCGGGCACGCAGCACCTGGGGAACCCGCGCGAGCGAGCCGTCCTCCACGCAGAGCAGCCGACCCGCGCTCACGGCGTCCGACACGACCGCGTCGGCGCCCGCGCCCTCGGCGAGCCGCGCGAACACGCGCGTGCCCTGCTTGCGCATCGACAGCAGCCCTGCGCGACGGAGCGCCGCCACGTGCTTGCTCACGTTCGGCTGTGACTCGTGCAGCAACTCCGCGAGCTCGCCGACGGCGAGCTCATCCTCGCCGGCGAGCGCGAGAAGCCGGAGTCGGAACGGCTCACCGAGGAGCCGGTAGAGCTCCCAGCGCGCAGTCCCGTGGGTGGTCACGACATCCACGCGCGGCGATATATTCCGTGATGCGCATGGATGCAAGTCCGAACTCGTCCCCCGCCCCAGCGAGGACCGGCGTCCGTCAGGCGAGGCCGGCCTTGACGCGAAGCGACTGGAAGTCCGGCATGGCCCGCACCGGCGCCAGGTCGGCGTCGGTGTCGAGGACGGTCGGGTCCGCGAGGCCGGCCTCGACCGCCCGCTCGAGCCAGACGAGGCCCTCGGCCGTGCGCCCGAGCTGGCCGAGCGAGCAGGCGACGTTGAACGCATCGCTCGCCAGTCCGAAATGCTCGAAGAGCCGCTCCCCCAAGCGGGCCGCGGAGTCGAGATGGCCGGCATAGAACGCCTGGCTCGCGACGAGCTGGATCGCCCTCGGCCCGACGGACTCTGCGTTCGTGCGGTCCGACAGCACCGCGAGCACGGGCTCGTAGCGCTGAGAGGCGGCGGCGGCCTTCGCCAGCCGGCTCGCGACGAAGTCGTCGGGCCGGCCGCGCAACGCCTCGGCCAGGAGCGGCACCGCCTCCGCCGCCCGACCGAGCTCGAGACACACGGCGCCCTCGAGCAGCGCGTCCGGCAACCGACCGCGGGGCAGCCCCCTCAGCGCCTGCTCGGCGCCGCGGGGGTCGCCGGAGAGCAACCGTCCCCACGCGAGGAGATGGGCGAGCTCGAAGCGCTCGTCGTCCTCGGTCACGCGGCCCACCAGAGGCCCCACCAGCTGGAGCACCCGCGTGGCGTCGCCCGCCTCGAGCGCGCCCCATGCCGCCCGGAGGGTTCCCTCGGCGGTCGGCGTCGTCGGAGCGCGGGGCGCCGCGGGGGTGCGAGGTCGGTTCGTCGCGGCCCACTGCGACTCCGACTGCCAGGCCGCGTAGTTCTGAACGGCGAGCATGCCCATCAGGAACACCAGCCAGATCTCACGGACCGCCACGCCGTACGCGATGATGGCGCCGGCGACCAGGATCGAGACGACGCGCGCCGCCCGGACGCCCCGCGCACCGAAGAAGCGGTCGAACGCCGCGGCCATCATGTTGCCGCCGTCGAGGCCGACGATCGGCACGAGGTTGAAGAGCGCCCATCCGAGGTTCGTGAACACGACGTCGGCGAGCACGACGCGGGCAGGTTCAGGCAGACGCTGCGCGAACATCATCACCGCCAGGGCGATGCCCCCGACGACGATCCCGACCGCGGGGCCGGCGAAGCTGACGACGATGCTGCGGCCATGCGAGAGGCGGCGGCCACCCGGGAAGGACGTGAGCCCGCCCATCGCGACGAGATGCACCTCCGGCACGAGGCCGAAGGAACGCCCCGCGATCGCATGCCCGAGTTCGTGCAGCAGGATCGCGAAGAACATCACGACGACCCACGCGCCGACCGCCCACACTTCCCCCGCGCCGCGGTGGACCATGAGCCCGAGCAGCACGGCGCTCAGCCAGAAGACCGCGTGCACCCGCACGGGCACACCGAAGACAGAGAAGTGGGGGCTCACGTCGGTTCGACCTCCGGATCGAGAGAAGACCTGGTGCGAAGGGCATCCGGATGCCACCCCCGGAGCGCCTCGCCCACGAATTTCAGCTGATCCTGGGCCCAGAAGAGCGCATCTCCGACACGGAAGCAAGGCGGGCCGGGAGCGGTCGGGGTGCACGGCGTCCAACGCCCGCGACCGACCGGCGGGCCGAAACCCAGGCCCGCGCCGGACGACGGCCGCGGGGCGTTCGACGGTGCGATTCGAAGGGTCCTCCCGAGTCGCCACGGCGTCCCCTCGTCCGTGCGGAACCACACCCAAGGCGCGGCGCTCCTGCCGTATCGTGCCGCCCCATGGCGATCTCGTTCGACACGCACCCCAGCCGATACAAGCACTGGAAGCTCACGTTCGACGGCGACGTCGCGACCCTCGCGATGACGGTCGATCCGCACGGAGGTCTCAAGGACGGCTACGAGCTGAAGCTCAACTCGTACGATCTCGGTGTGGACATCGAGCTCGCCGACGCTGTCCAGCGTCTGCGCTTCGAGCATCCCGAGGTGAGGTGCGTGGTGGTCACGAGCGGCACCGACCGCGTGTTCTGCTCGGGCGCGAACATCTACATGCTCGGCAGCTCGACGCACGCGTGGAAGGTGAACTTCTGCAAGTACACCAACGAGACGCGCCTCTCGATCGAGGACGCCTCGGCCCACTCGGGGATCAAGTTCCTCTGCGCCATCAACGGCGCCTGCGCCGGCGGCGGCTACGAGCTCGCGCTCGCGTGCGACGAGATCTTGCTCGTCGACGACGGCGCGAGCGCCGTCAGCCTGCCCGAGGTGCCGCTGCTCGGCGTGCTGCCCGGCACGGGCGGACTGACGCGCGTGGTCGACAAGCGGAAGGTTCGACGGGACCTGGCCGACCTGTTCTGCACGACCAGCGAGGGCGTCCGGGGCAAGCGGGCGGTCGAGTGGGGCCTGGTCGACGCGACGGCGCCCCGCTCCCGATTCGCGGACGCGGTGCGGCAGCGGAGCCTCGCCCTCGCGGCCAAGGGCATCGCCAAGCGAGGCCCTGGCATCGAGCTCGACGCGATGGCCCCGGAGGTCGACGCCACGGGCTATCGCTATCGCCACGTGCAGCTGGCGATCGACACCGCAGCGCGCGTCGCGACCTTGACGATGCGTGGACCCGACGAGGTCGTGGGCGACGCCGAGGCGATCCTGGCGGCCGGGGCTTCGCAGTGGTCGCTGCGCGCGTGGCGCGAGCTGGACGACGCCATCCTCCGACTGCGGACCGACCATGC
>CAIKNO010000243.1 GCA_903828805.1 uncultured Sandaracinus sp.
CCAACCAACCAACCAACCCGCCCAGCCCTCCGACGAGGACGAAGAGTCCGAGGATGGCCGCGACGACCCACTTGGCCTTTCCGCCGCCCGAGGATGGAGGCTCCATGGGCCCCGTCGGCTCGTAGGGGCCGAGCCCGGGCTGGCTGGGGAGCGTGCCGGGGTAGCCCGCGCCGGGGTAGCCGCCCGTTGGCGCGGGAGAGTGCGCTTGCCCGAACGGCGCGCCGGCGGAGCCCGGAGGGACGCGGCCGATGTCCTGAGCGCCGTGGGCGGACGGCAGCCCCTGCGTGGGGGCGAGGCCCGGTCCGGTCGCTCGGAAGGCCGACGATGCGGGCGTCGCCTGCCCGACGGGCGCGGGCGACAGACCGACCGCCGGACCGCCGCCGGAGGACGTCGCCATCGTCCACGCCGCCTGCGCGTCCTGGTGTCCCGTGAACTCGTGGAGGAATCCGAGCACGTGGGCCTGACGCTGCTCGCGGTCCTTGAGCAGCGCCCGCATCACCGCATTCTTCTTGTGGGCGGGGAGCGAGGCGCCGATCGGGTGGGCGTCGAGCGGGGCAGGCGGCGTCGTGAGGTGCTTGGTCGCCCACTCCCAAGGGGTCTTCGCCTCGAAGGGCAGCACGCCGGTCAGCATCTCGTACGCCATCACGCCGAGCGAGTAGATGTCGCTCCGGGCGTCGAGGCCTCGGCCGCTGAACTGCTCGGGAGACATGTACGGCGGCGTGCCGAGGACCATGCCCTGCTTGGTGAGCTTCTGCTTCTGCGGGTCGTCCGCCTCGTCCTTCTTCGCGATGCCGAAGTCGAGCACCTTGACGAAGTCGGTCTGACCGCCGCGATCGGTGAGCAGGATGTTGTCCGGCTTCAGGTCGCGGTGGACGATCCCGCGTCCATGCGCCTCCTGGAGGGAGCCGCAGACCTGAATGAGGATCTTGTCGATCCGTGCCACATCGAGCCGGCCCTGCTCCATGAGCGACGCGAGGGAGCGGCCCTCGATGAACTCCATGACGATGAAGAGGGTTCCGTCCTCCATCTCGCCGAAGTCGTAGAACTGGATGGTGTTCGGGTGGCTCAGCTCGATGACCGTCTCGGACTCGCGGTGGAAGCGCGCGACGAGCTGGGGGTCCTGCGACAGTTCGGGGTGCAGGGTCTTGATGGCCACCTTGCGGACGGCCGCGCCCATCTTCTGCTCCGCGACGTACACGCGGCCCATGCCGCCCTCGCCGAGCAGGCGGATGGGGCGGTAGCGCCCCATGAGGACCTTGCCGATCAAGGGATCGCCCGCGTCGACGACGTCGACCTCGAGCATCGCACCGCAGCTCAGGCAGAACTTCGCGTGGTCCTCGTTCGCGTGCTGGCAGCGCTGGCAGGGTCGGGCCAAGGGGACTCCGGTCGGGTCGAGGCAGGGGAGGGTCGGCGCCAGTCTAGCGGGGCGGCTCGACGGGCGCGAGGGGGAAGGCGGCGGCTCCGCGCGATGCGGGACGACGCGTGAGGTGGCCCCACGTGCGCGAGGGGGAAGGCCCCGCCACGCGTCGAGCGGTCGGCGTGCCCGGGGCGAGATCGGTCTGTGAGCTCGGTCCGCCCGCCTCCGGCGCCAGCCCCGCTCGACGGATGGGTTTGAAGCGCCGCCCGCGCCGTGGGAGGTTGGGCCCGGAGCTTCATGCAGACCCATCGTCATCCTCTTCGTGTCGCTGTCCTCACGCTCGCGCTCGGGGCCGGCCTGTCCGGCTGCGGGGACGGCGGCGCGCCGATCCCGCCCGGCGGCTCCGACGCCGGTGTCGCGGTTCACCCGCGCTTCGAACCACGCGAGGACCCCATGGACTTCGGCGCGGTTCCGTGGCCGGACGACCTCTATCTCAACGACGGCCACGTCGAGCTCGGAGCCTTCCCGCACGAGGCCGACGCGACCCTCACCTCGCTGATCGAGACGATGCGGAGCGGCCTGCGCGAGATCGACGGTTTCGGTGTCAGCTCGCCGGTGTTCTTCGCCTTCGACGGAGCGCTCGACGCGGCGTCCCTGCCCGCGATGCCGGGCGACACGGTGACCGAGGACGCGTCGGCGTTCCTCGTCGACGCCGACCCGGCCTCGCCGACGGCGTTCGCGCGGATCCCCGTGACGGTCCGCTGGGACGGCGCGGACCGGATGCTCTCGCTCCAGCCCTTGGCGGGGCATCCCCTCGCGGCGGGACGAAGGTACGCGGCGGTCGTGACGACGGCGGTGCGCGCCGCGGACGGCGCGGCGATCGTCCCGTCGCCCGCGTTCGTCGCGGTCCGGGACGCGACGGAGCGGCCCGCTGCGGCGCTCGAGGCCGAGGCCTACGAGAACTACGCGCCGGTGCTCGCGTCGCTCGCGACCAATGGCGTCCCCCGCGCGAGCGTGGCGGCCTTGGCGGTCTTCCACGTGCAGACGATCGAGGCTGACCTGAGCGACGCGCGGGCCCTCGTGCGGGCCGGCGCGGCCCCCGCCATCACGCTTCGTCGGGTGCTCGGCGCGTCGGAGCTCGACGGTTTGCTCGGCACGCCCAGCGCCGATCTTCCGGGCCGGGATGTCGAAGGCGGCGCCCGCCACGGCCACATCGGGTGGGTGATCGACGGCACCTTCCCCGTGCCGGAGCTCACCTCGCCCCGCCCCGGGATCCATGGTCGGTGGACGCGGGACGCGTCGGGCGCGCTCGTGGTGCGCCGGCAGGAGACGGCGTGGTTCACGCTGGTGTTGCCCTCGTCCGCGGACCTCTCGAACGTGCCGGTCATCGTGTTCCAGCACGGGCTCGGCGACCAGCGCGGGAGCGTGTTCGGACTCGCCGACACGCTGTGCGCCGCGGGCTTCGCGGTCGCGGCGATCGACATCCCGTACCACGGGATGCGCACCCCCGCGGGCATCGAGGACACCCGTCACGCCTACGGCACCACGGAGGGCCCGGACCTCTACGGGGACCTCGGCGGGCAGGGCGTCTATGCGGAGTTCCTCGGCATCGCCGACGCGGAAGGCGAGCTCGCCGCGTTCCATCCGTTCTACTCGCGCGACGTGTTCCGGCAGTCGGTGGTCGACCTGATGACGCTCGTGCGGGTGCTCGACGACGGGGACTTCTCCGGCGTGGCGTCGATGGGAGGGCCCACCTTCGCGCTCTCGGACGCGCCGATGGGCTTCGTGGGGATCTCGCTCGGAGGGATCCTCGGGACCATCTTCGCGGCGACCGAACCCCGCATCGAGGCCTCGCTGCTGAGCGTCACCGGCGGTCATCTGGCCCGCCTGGTCGAGGAGAGCGCCTCGTTCGGGGAGTTCTTCCTGGGCATCCTGCTGCCGCGGGCCGGGCTCACCTACGAGACGATCGACTGGGCGAGGCTCCCCGCGAGCAGCCTGCCCGGCGTGGCGATCTTCCAGACCCTGCTCGATCGCGGGGACTCGATGTCCTACGCGACGATGCTCGGGAACCGCCCGGTGCACGTGCTGCTTCACGAGGCATCGAACGACGAGACCGTCCCGAACTCCGCGACCGAGGCCCTCGGCCGTGCCATCGGCGTCCCGATGGTGGGAGGCATGCCGCAGTACACGGACCTCGCGACCGCGACGACCCCGCTCTCGGGGAACGCCGTCGTCACCCGGCAGACGGTCACGCGCGGCCTGCAGGTGTGGTCCCCGGCGACGCACGGGATGCTGCTGACGCGGCAGGACCAGCAGGTCTGGGCGCACCCCCCGCTGCCGCCCTTCGTGCCGGCGACCGCGACCGCCGTGGA
>CAIKNO010000244.1 GCA_903828805.1 uncultured Sandaracinus sp.
GCGAAGCCGCTGGCGGCATAGCCCAGGTCGACCACCGCGAACCCCACCAGCCACGGGTCGGCGGCGAGCAGGCCGTAGACCCAGCGCTTCTCGACCGCGAGCCGCGCGAGTCCAGACGGAGGAAGCGCGCCGAGCTCGACGCGGCGGAAGCGACCCGCGAACGACCCCCACCGTGGCCGCCCCGTGCTCGGATCGACGACGCCCTCCGGGAGGGCGAGGAAGCTGCGCATCGCGCGACCCTAACACGCACGCGTCGCGCACCCCCGGTCGGACGGCGGGCGCGGCACGCTTGACATTCCAGCACGGCGGTACGCATGGTGGAGACGCCGCGCGCGTGGATCGAGTTCGTTCCCGCACGTCGGGGCCCGTCCCGACGTGCGAACGACCCACCGGACCCCGGATGGTGCACCACCCCTCCCCTTCCCTGGTCCACGCGCCGGACGTGAGCGCGGCCGACCTCCGGCGGCGCCTGTCGATCACCGACCACGACCTGCTGCTCGTCCGGCTCTACGGCAGCGTGATCGTGCACCGGCTCGACGAGTTCGTGCGCCACTTCTACGCGTGGCTCGAACTCCAGCCCGAGTTCTCGCACTTCTTCTCCGACGGTGAGCGGCTGTCGCGCGTGCAGAGGCAGCAGACCGAGCACTGGCACGACTTCTTCAGCGGCACGCTGGACGACGAGTACGTCGCGCGCCGGCGCCGCATCGGGGACACGCACGCGCGCATCGGGCTCTCGCTCGCCGCGTACCTCGCGTCGGTCGACGTGTCGCTCACCATCCTGCTCGACCGGATGTACGACGGACGCCTCGAGAAGCAGGCGTACATCGACTGTCAGCGCGCGGTCACCAAGATGATCCACGCGGACACGATCGTGATCGTCGACGCGTACACGCGGATGACGCAGCGCACGCTGACCGAACAGACGCGCGCGCTGATGGAGATGTCCACGCCCGTCACCCAGCTCTGGGATTCGATCCTCGTCCTTCCCGTCGTCGGCATCGTCGACACCCCGCGCGCCAACGACATCATGACCTCCTCTCTGCGACGCATCGCCGAGACGCGCGCGAAGGTCTTCATCATCGACGTGAGCGGCGTGTCGGTCATCGACACCGCCGTCGCGAACCACATCCTGAAGGTCACGCACGCGACCCGCTTGATGGGCTGCCAGAGCGTGCTGTCCGGCGTGTCCCCGATCATCGCCCGCACGATGGTCGAGCTCGGGATCGACGTCGGCTCGATCGAGACGTCCGCGACGCTTCGGGATGCCCTCGAGCGGGCGTTCCGGACCATCGGCGTGATGGTGGTTCCCGTGCCTGGAACGCCCACGCGCTGAGGTTCGTGATGATCCCCGTCACCGCTGCGTTCGCCCACCTCGAGGGCGCCCTCGTGGCCACCGTGCTCGGGGACATGGACCCCGAGGGCTGGAACGGTCTGCGTCGGAGCCTCCTCGACGAGGTCCAGCACCGGGGCGTCCGCGCGCTGGTGGTGGACCTGTCCGCGGTTCGGGTGATGGATCCCGACGACTTCGAGCACCTCCGTCGCACGCTGAAGATGGCCGCGGTGCTGGGGGCGCCGGCGGTGTTGACCGGCGTCTCGGCGCCGCTGGCGGCGGCCCTGGCCTCGCTCGGTGCGAACCTCGAAGGGGTCGTCGGCGAGGCCACCGTGGAGCGCGCCCTGGACGCCGCGCGGAGGGCCTCGTCGTGAACGGCACCGTGACCGTCGAGCTGCACGCCGAGGTCGATCTGTCGGTGTTGATGAGGCAGGCGGGCGCCTTCCTGAGGCGGCTCGGCCTCGATGCGGAGGAGCGCGACCGACTCCTGACGGTGGCGATGGAGCTCGCCCGCAACATCCTCAAGTACGCGCGCACGGGGCTCGTCCGGCTCTCGTCCGAGCGTCGGCGCGAGGCGGTCGTCGTGCGCGTCGAGGCCACCGACCGCGGCCCGGGAATCGCGGACGTGGCGCTGGCGCTCACCGATCGTTACAGCACCGGCGGTTCGCTGGGTCTCGGGCTGCCGGGCGTCCGCAGGATGGTCGATCGGATGGAGATCGAGTCGGTGCCCGGCAGTGGAACGCGGGTCCTCGCGGAGCGATGCGTCACGCCTCGCTCGGGAGGGCGCTCGTGACGACGGACGCAGAGGGCGCAACGCCCTCGCGCCACGACGCCTCGCTGGTCGATTCCGACGTGGCGGTCGCGACCATGCGGGGTCGGCTCCTGCAGGGCCTGCAGGCGATCGGCATCGACGATTTCGAAGCGGTCCGCACGGCCGCCGAGTTCTCGATGGCCCTCCGGAGCCTCCGCCGACACCAGCCGTCGCTGCGCATCTCGCTCCTCGAGGACGCACTGATCGAAGGGCACCTCGCATTCTCGATCGGTGGACGTCGAGCAGCGCCGGCGCCCGGCGCGGGCGTGCCCCCCGCCTTGCTGACGACCCGCGACGGCCAGTGGTGCCTGCAGTTCGAATTGTCCCGCTTGCGCCTGGTCGAGCGGGACACCCTCGCCACCCTCGGCCGCACCCTCGCCCAGCGCAGCGAGGCGGAGCTGCTCGCAGAGCTCGCGGAGCGCAACCTCCAGCTCGCACGGGCGCAGGAGGGCCTCGAGACCACGGTCTCGGAGC
>CAIKNO010000245.1 GCA_903828805.1 uncultured Sandaracinus sp.
CGCTCCATGCGGCGCACGAGGTCGGGATCGGCCAGCAACGCGCGGCCGAGGACGACGAAGTCGAAGCCCTCGCGTCGCGCCTCGGCCATCGACGACACGCTGACGAGACCTCCGAGCAAGCCGAGGGGGAGCCCGACCGCCGCGCGCATCTGCCGTGCGAGCGGAAGGAAGAACGACTCCTCGAACGGGTACGCGTCGATGATGACCCTCCCAAGCGCCCGCATGGCGAACGACGAGAGCCGGTCCGGCTGCACCGCGGCCATGCGTTCGAGCGGCAACCCGCCGCGGAGCAAGTAGAACGGCGTCCGGCTCGTGAACCCGCCGCTCGGCACGATGAGGTCCACGTCGCCTGAGCGCTCGAGCGCGCGCGCGACCTCGATCGCCCCGTCGATGTCGAGGCCGCCCGGGAAGCCGTCGGCGAGGTTCAACTTCACGAGGACCGCCACGCCTGGGCCCACGGCGCGTCGGACGCGGGACACGACCGCGAGCGGGAGCCGCATGCGGTTCTCGGGCGAGCCGCCCCAGGCATCGCGTCTTCGATTGACCGCGGGCGAGAGGAACTGGCTCAGGAGGTATCCGTGCCCGAGGTGCACCTCGACCGCCGCGAACCCGAGCTCCGCCGCGCGCTCCGCCGCCTGCCCGAACGCCTCGATGACGCCCTCGAGATCGCGCTCGTCCATGGCGTCCGCGAACGGCAGCCCGGACGAGACTCCGTACGCGTTGAACGCCCGCGACGGGCCCCGGGGCGCGCGGCCCTCCGGGTCCCGCAGTTTGCTGAACATCCCGGCGTGCCCGAGCTGCAGCGCGGCTTCGCCCCCTTCGGTGCGCACCGCGCGGACGAGCCTCGACAGCTCCGCGCAGGACGCGTCACCGAGCATGAGTTGGTGAGGGAACGTGCGACCGCCCGCGCCCACCGCGCAGTACGCGACCGTCGTCAGCCCGACGCCGCCTTCGGCCAGACGGCGATGGAACTCGGTGAGCGAGGGGCCCGCGACCCCCGAGGGGCTCATGCCCTCGTAGGTTGCGGCCTTGAGGATGCGGTTGCGGAGCGTGATCGGCCCGAGGCGAGCGGGCTCGAAGAGGTCCACGTCAACGACCCCGAAGCCCGCCCGCGAGGCCCGAGCGCAGCGCTGACGTCACGCCCCGCTCCACGAGACGCGCTCGGCCTGGAAGTTGAGGAAGAACCAGAACCCGCGGGTGCCGTCGGGCAGCGTGTCCGCGTCGTCCTCGAAGGCGCTCCGAGCTCCGCCGACGTTGCACCCCGACGCGATGCTGCGCCCGGCCGTGTTCGTCGTGGTGCGACCGCCCGCCTGGAGGTGCTGGTAGAGCGAGTCCCCACCGACCAGCGGCAGCGTGGCCGGCAAGATGACGTCGGCCGCGGCGCGCTCGGAGAGGAAGCCCGTGACGACCCCGGTCACCAGCCCCGTCACCGGGGAGCCGGAGTACGACGCCGAGACCCGTGCGCGCGTGAGCGGAATGGCGATGCCCGAGAGCGTGACGGTCAGCAGCCCTTCGTCGGTCACGAAACACGGCCCGGCCACCGAGTTCACCGTCGGCGCGTAGGCTGTCGGTGTGCCCGCGCGGGTGTTCACGTCGGCCGCGACGGGCGCGAAGCAGCTCCCCGTGGCGCGGCTGTTGGCGACCGTGCGCACGAAGTCGGGCATCGCGCCCGCCATGCAGGCGTCGGGGGTCGGCGACTCCATGCACGCCGCGTTGAGGTGGATGTCGAGGCCCGACGTGGGAGCCCCGGGCGCGAGGGGCCGGAAGAGGTTCACGACGTGCAGCGAGTACGTCGCGCCACCCCCGGCCGACATCGGTCGGATCGCGGTGTCGAGGGAGTCGTTCACCGAGAACCCCGCGATCGGCATCTGGGTGACGTCCGCGCATCCGATGAGCGGCACGACGACGACGCGGGGCGACACGAGGTCGAGGTTCGTGATGCGGAATCCGGTCGGCGGAGTCACCGCGCCGGCATCGGCCGCAGGAGCGCCCGCGTCCGTCGCAGCCGCGCCCGCATCCATCGCAGCCGCGCCCGCGTCCATCGCAGGAGCGCCCGCGTCCATCACAGCCGCGCCCGCGTCCATCACAGGAGCGCCCGCGTCCATCGCAGGAGCGCCCGCGTCCTGCAGCGCGACGCCGCCATCGTCGACGGGCATGCCGCCATCGACGTCGAGCGCGCCACCGTCGACGTCGAGCGCGCCACCGTCGACGTCGATGGCCATGCCGCCCTCGTCGGCCGTGCCGCCGTCCTGCGCCGTGCTCCCGTCGTCCTGCGCCGTGCTCCCGTCGTCCTGCACCTGGCCGTCGAGGACCGCCGCGTCCACCTCGGGCAGCGGCGCGCCCTCGTCCGAGCAACCCGACACGCCGAGCGCGCCAGCGAGGATGGCCACCAGGATCCGCTTTCGACTCTGCATGAGGTCCGCTCCTGCCGGCGCACGGCGCGCCGCCCGTCGCAGACGATACACGGATGCGGACCAAATGAGGGAGGCCGGCGGGCGGCCCCGCGCAATCACGGCCGCGAGATCCGCGCGATCCGGTAATAGCCGAGGGGGCCCTCGAGAATCGAGCGGGCGTGGGACTCCAGCAGCCCGCGCGGCAGCGGCGTGACGTGGAACGCCTCGAGCCAGCGGCGCAGCGCGGGCGCCGCGGGTCCGCGCAGTCCCCCGAGGCCCCCGAAGTCGACGACCACGATCTCGCCGCCGGGCGCGAGCTGGCTGCGGGCGTGCGCGAGCGCGCCTTCCGGATCCTGGACCATCGACAGGCAGTACGAGAACAGGATCCGATCCGGGGGCGCGCCGAGCAGGTCGCGGTACTCCGCGTCCTCGGCGAACCCCTCTGTCAGCACCGCCCACGGGCAAGCGCTGCGCGCCACCTCGAGCATCGCCGTGGACGCCTCGACCCCGCCGAACTGGGCCTCCGGCCGCTGCGCGTGGAGCAGCTTGAGGTTCCGTCCGGTGCCGGGGCCCACCTCGACGAGGCGCCTCCACGGCTCCTCGAGGAGCTGGGCGACGGCCTGGTCACGGCCGAACAGATAGTACTTCCGGGTCACGTCGTAGATGGAGCGCGACCAGCCGTAGTAGCGGTCGAGGAACTGCTGGTGCTCCGAGCGGTGGAGGGCGGCGGCGTCCATCAGTGCTGCACCTGGTAGAAGCGGACCGCGCGGTACTGACGTGTGCGATCGAGCCGCGTGGCTGCGGCGGTCCGGTCCTCGAGCAGCGCGAACCGCCGCGTCAGCCCCGACCGTTCGACCATGCCCTCGTCCTCGACCGACCGGTGCAACACGATGGCGCCGTCCCGGCTCGTTCGAAGGATCCGCTCGAGCAAGCCGCGCTGCGCGTCGGCAGGCATCCAGTCGGGCGCGTCGCAGAGCGTGTAGTGCGTGAAGGTCTTCGGGGCGCTGCGGTCGAGGACCCCGAGGATGTCCCCGTGATGGAAGCGCAGCTCCGTCGGCGCGGCCACCGAGCGCGCGTGCCGGTCGGCGCGCAGGTACGGGGGCACGGCGTCCGGACGCGCATGGTCGAAATGCCCGGCGATCGCGTACCAGCAGAACCAGTTCGTCGCCATGTCGGTGCACGCGAGGCGCCGGAGGTACTCGAGCACGAACGCCGCCATGTCGGGCTGCCCCTCGGTGAGGAGGATGCGGTCCCGCTGCTCGAAGTTGATGCCGAGCGCCACCAGCTGCGCCGGGGACTTGAAGTACGCCCGCGCCAGCGGCGAGCGCAGCACCGGGGCGATCCACTCGTCGACCACCTTCACGCGCTCCTCGACCGACATCTGCATCACCCACCGAAGCCACTCGACATCGAGCCCGGCGAACTTGCGAAACGCGGTGAGCATCGCGGAGGTCAGCCCCTCGCGGTACAGGCCCCGCGAGAACCTCCCCTCGTGCCGTGCCCAATAACGCTGCATCCATCGCGGCATGCGGTTCGCGAACGCCCCGAGCGACGCCCGCGGATCGGCCTGCCACCCGCGCCCGAGCAGATCGTAGAACTCCTCATGGCGCTTGATGGAGCGCGCCGCGACCATCTTCAGGCCCGCGAGCGCGAGGTGGTGCCGGTTGGTGTCGACCGCGTCGATCGAGAACGGGCGCGCGCTGAGCATGCCCGCCGTTCCGCATCCGGCCCCGGTGATCGACAGCACGCGCGAGCGCTCGTCGAGCCCGAGATACGTCTCGTCCACCTCCGAATCCTCGAAGAGGATGTTGTAGACGAAGAGGTGCTTGAACGCGTGCCGGAACGCGAGGTCTGCGAGGTGCGCGCCCGCAGCGCCCGCGGACGATCTGGGACCGACGGCCGCCGGCGGTTGCGGGGCGTGCCGCGCGCCTCGCTCGAAGGTCCGGGCCTGGGACGGCGGATGCGCGCTGACTTCCATCGGGCAAACCTCGGGGCGAGAGTTCGTCCCGTTCTACGGGTGCTGCGTGACCGCCCGATGACGGACCCGTGAGCGCGCGTGTCGCTGCCCGCACGAATCAGCCACGACCCTCGCCCGCTCGCCGCTCACGCGCCCGCTCACAGCTCACGCGCCCGCTCGCAGCTCACGCGAGGTGCCCGTCGAGGGACCAGTACAACCGCAGGAGCGTGCGCGGCGGACACCCGTCGACCTCCACCACCACGCGGTCGCTCCCAGCCTCCCGCAGGCAGCGGACCGGCCGCTCGAGCCCCGTCCCGAGATCCGTCGCGCTCGCGAACGCGGCCGACGCGCGCGACCCCAGCCCCTCCACCACGAGGCGGGTGTGGCCGGATTGGTAGCGATTCATCAGGCCCACCCAGTCGAAGGGGGAGGCCGTCGGCCCGAAGAGCCGCGCTGCTTCCTGGAACGTCCGGCACACCCCACCCTCCACCCGGAAGCGGGTCGCGGCGTCCCGACCGAAGTCGAGCTCGATCTGGGCGGGCGTGTCGAGCGCTGCTCCTCCCCGGGGTCCGCGCGGTCGCAGGACCGACCCCGGGATCCCCTCGATGGTCTCCACGTAGCGGCGTGGCGCGTGCCCGTTCCCCTCGATCCGACGCTCGCACTCGTAGTCCCATCGATGCCCACCGAAGCGCGGGGACGCCAGGAGCGTGATGCGGGACTCGTTGGACCGCAGCGTGGGCCCTTGCGAAGACGGGCTCCGGCGCACCGGCTCGAGCCGGAAGCGCGCGCCCTCCCGCGCTGCCCAGACGAGCGGGCGGTACGCGAGCTCCCCCGCCGACCGGCCCTTCCAGCCGAACGACACCGCCTCGACCGTCAACGCGTCCCCCTCGAGTTCCACGACGTTGAAGGACGGCCAGAGCCTGGCCGTGTCCTTCGCCGAGGTCGGGTTCCAGCGCTGCGCCGTGCCCGCGCTGCCGGCGCCGACGAGCAGGACGTCGCCCTGGTCCTCCTCGGGAGCCTCCAGCTTGCGCGCGCTCGCGACGTGCTTGTGTCCGTGCAGGACCAGCGTGGCGCGGTTCATCGTGTGCAACGTCGAGAGGGCGGTCCCCGCCCCGAGCGCGGTCATCGTCAGCTCCTCCCGATCGGCGTGCGACACGAGCACCGGCAGGATGCGGTGCAACATGGCGTGCGCGAGGGGCGGGATGCGGTGGGTCTCGATCGGGCCCAGGTCGGTCAGGGGCGTCGGGACGAGGTGGTGGTGCAGCAAGAACAGGACGGGCCAGCCCGGCTCGTGCTCCCCGATCTGCGCGGCCGCCTGGAGGAGGTCCTCCTGACGAACGATCCCCCCGGCGCTGAGGTATCCGGTCGGGAGGTAGGTCGAGTCGTACGCGACGAGCCAGAGCGGCAACTTGTGGAACGAAGGCGGGATCACCCGCGACAGAAAGGGCGCCTCGCACCCATGGACCCACACCTCGTCGCCGAGCCCGGCGCGCAGCGCCTCGAAGAGCCCGGGGCGGTGAGGCCCGAAGAGGCCGATCCGGCGCCGGTCGTGATTGCCCGGGATGACCACCGTGGGAACGCGTCCCCCGAGGGCGTGCTGGATGCACCGGTGGAGCGCGGTGAACTCCCGGACCGCCACCGAGGGCGTCAGGGTCGCGCTGTCGAAGACGTCGCCGGTGATGACCACGAGGTCGAACGGCCGACCGCGACGGACCCGCTCTCGCTCCAGCGCCGCGATCAGGCACGACAGGATCGCGTCCTGCTCGTGGGGCTCGCCGAGCAGGTGGAGGTCCGAGAGGTGCAGCACGTTCGCCACGGCGCGAGTCTGATCGGCGCCGATCCCGTGCGCGGACCTCTCCTGTGACGGTCCGGCGTCGATCACGTGACGCCCCCGCGCGACGCCACCGCACCCGCGGGCCCATCCCGCCACGCGGGTCCTTGCGCCCAGGGCCGCGGCGCGGCGTCGGCGGGCGTCCGCGGCGACGCGGCCCCGCCCTCCACGCGTGAGGAGCGCTTGCAGGACGCGCGGAGCGCATCGCACCCTCCGCGTCGACATGACCTTCCGACGCGTACCCCTCGCCCTCGCCCTCTCCCTCGGGCTCTCCCCCGGGTGCGGCGCCGAGCCATCGCCCACGCCGATCGACGGCAGCGCGGACACGCCGGACGCCGGGTCGCCCACCCGCTGCGTCGAGTCCTCGGACACGCCACCCCGTCCAGCCCTGCCGGGGTGCTGCACCGTCGAGGTCGCGCCGGAGGCGCTCGTGCCCGCGGGCGACGACGGCCGAGGTGGCTTCGTGGTCCCGGGCGGACAGCGACTGCTGCAGGTCGGCCGCGCGCTGCCGCTCGGCGGGTTCCCGATGCGGGTCGTCGCGGTGCCCGGGACGCGCCTCGTCATCGTCAGCGACGGTGGCCTGCGCGACGAGGTGCTCGCGGTGCTCGACGTGGACACGCTGGAGGTGCGCGCACGCGAGGATTTCCTCGACGAGCGGGGCGAGGCCTTGTTCTACGGCCTCGCGCTCTCGGCGGACGGACGCTCGGTGTGGGCGTCCGGCGGCGGGACCGACCGCGTGCTGTCGTACGCCCTCGATCGGGACACGGGCGCCCTGACGCGGAACGCCGCGGGGGATCTCGACCTGGGCGGTGGGCCCGGCGTCGCATACGTGTCGGGCCTCGCGCTGCGGGCCGACGGCCTGCTCGCGGTCGCGCTCATGCGGGAAGGCAGCATCGCGCTCATCGACACCCGCACCGGCGCCGAGGTCCGGAGGCTCCCGGTCGAGGCCGGGGCCCTGCCCTACGACGTGGTGTTCTCGCCCGACGGGGAGACCCTCTTCGCCTCCCTGTGGGGCGCCTCGTCGGTCGTCGCCGTCTCGGTCGCGTCCGGTGCGGTGTCGATGCCGATCGAAGTCGGCAAGAACCCCCAGGCCATGGCGCTCTCGCCGGATGGCGCGACCCTGGCCGTCGCGTGCTCGGACGCCGACGAGGTCGCGCTCCTCGACGTCGCGACCCGCACGGTCGCCTCCCGCTTCTTCGTCGCCGGAGAGGACGCCCCACGCGGCGCGTCCCCCTCGAGCGTTCGCTTCGGGTCCGACGGCCGGCTCTACGTCGTCGATGCGCTCGAGAACGCGGTCGACGTCGTCGAGGCCCAGGGCGGCACGTGGAGGCGGGTCGGCCGCATCCCGACGCGCTGGCACCCGACGGACGTCGCCGTGCTCGACGACGACACCGTGGTCATCACGCAGGGGCGACACCTCGGCACCGGCGCGAACACGACCCCCGGGGCGACGGACATCACGTCGCTCATGCAAGGCAGCGTGACCGTCGTGGACGGACCGGAGCGGGACGACGCGCAGCTCGCCGCGTGGCAGGACACGCTCGCCGCGAACGAGGATCGCCTGGCCGGGGCGCTGACCCTGCGCTGCGATGCGTCGTGCGCCCCGGACGCGGTGCGCTTCCCGATCCCGATGCCGGGCGACGCGGAGCCCTCCGCGCAGATCGATCACGTCGTGCTGATCGTGCGCGAGAACAAGACCTACGACGCCTACCTCGGGGACCTGCGAGACGCCTCCGGCGCTCCCCACGGCGAGGGCGATCCCACGCTGACGCTGATCGATCCCGCGCTCATCGAGGACGTCATCCCCAACACCCGCGCGCTGGCCCGGACCTTCGCCCTCGGCGACAACCACTACTCGCACGCGGAGCAGTCGGTGCAGGGGCACGTCTGGACGACCATGGGCCGCACGACCGACTTCACCGAGCGGTCGTGGCTGACGACGTGGGGACGGGGCTACTGGGCCGTGCCGCCGCAAGGCACCACGCCGGTCGGCTACCCGGAGGAGGGCTCGGCGTTCGACTACCTCGTGCAGAACGGCATCCGCGTCTCGAACTTCGGCGAGATCGTGGGCACGCGGGCCGCCCCGCTCGACGTCCGCTACCCCGGCCTCGCCTACAGCTATGCGCCCGAGGTGGACAAGGCGGCCCACGTCGCGTCGCTCGTCGAGTCCTGCCGGATGCGGCCCTTCAGCTACGTCGTGATGCCCAACGACCACACGCAGGGCGGGCGCCCCGGCGCGCCGACGCCCCTGGCCATGATGGCCGACAACGACGAGGGCGTGGCCCGCCTGATCGACGCGATCAGCCACTCCACCTACTGGCCGTCCACCGTGATCTTCGTGCTCTGGGACGATCCGCAGGACGGCGGAGACCACGTCGACAACCACCGCTCGCCGCTGCTCGTGATCTCGCCGTGGGCCCGGCGCGGCCACGTGAGCTCGGTGCACACCAGCGAGGCCTCGGTGTGGCGGACGATCCAGCTCATCTTCGGCCTCGACGACGTGGCGCACAGCGCGGAGTGGGCGCGCGCGGCGCCGCTGCACGATCTCTTCACCGCGACCCCCGACTTCACGCCCTTCGAGACGCTCCCGCGACGCTGGCCGGCCGAGACGAACCCCGCGGACGGGAGCATGGCCGCGCTGCTCAGCGAGGACTGGGACTGGTCCGAGCCCGACGATCAGCCGGGGCTCTCGCGCCTGCTCTGGCAGATGCTCCGCGGCCGCCCCGCGCCATGGGTCCCGCTCGAGGTCGAGCCGGACGACGACTGAAGAGCCCCCCGGAAGCCGGAGCCCCCGATGCCGGTCCGCGCGCTCAGGCGTCGAGCTCGACGAGGCCCTGGAACGGCGCCTCGCGGGGCACGGCGCCCATCTGCTCCTCGTGCCGCGCGGCGAGCATGCCGCACGCCGCGTGCTTGTTGCGGCCCCCGGAGTAGCGACGCTGCGTGGCGATCCCCATCGCATGCAGGCGCCCGACGAAGTCGTGCCGCTCCTCGTCGGTCGCGCGGCGCGTCCCGTCCTCGGCCCAGCGATTGACGTCGATGAGGTTGATGCGGAGCGGCACGCCCTCGAACTGCGTGCGCAGCGCCTCGAGCTCGTCCTCCCCGTGGTTGACGCCGCCCATCAGCACCCACGCCACCGTGACCCGTCCGCCATGCCGCGCCTGCACCGCGCGCAGCGCATCGACCACCTCGGCGACGGCGAAGCGCCCCGCCACCGGAAGCAGCGTGGACCGCCGCTCGGCCACCGCGCTCGTCATCGACACGATCAGCCGGAACACGTGCCCCTCCGCGGCGTACCTGCGGATCTGCGGCACCAGGCCCACGGTCGAGATCGTGATCGCCTCCTGGGTGATGCGGCCGCCGCACGGATCGCTCAGCACCTGCGCCGCGCGCACGACCTCGTCGTAGTTGTGAAAGGGCTCGCCCTGACCCATGAAGACCGCGCCGTGGATGCGTCCTTCGGGGTGCTCGCGCGCGAGGTCGTCGCGGACCCCCGCGAACGCCGCGACGATCTCCCACGCCCGCAGGTTGCGCCGCAGACCGAGCGCGCCGGTCGCGCAGAACCCGCAGCGCATCGCGCACCCCACCTGCGACGAGAGGCAGAGCGTGTATCGACCGGCCCGTTCGAGCGGGATGCGCACCGCCTCCGTCAGCGCCCCATCCGCGTGCCGGAACAGGTACTTCACGAACCCGTCGTCGTCGTCGCGCACCCGCTCGACGAGCGTCAATCCCTCCCGCTCGAAGATCGCCTCCACGGCCTCGCGCAGGGGGCGACGCACGGGTCGGCGCAGGGTCCGCAACGAGGTCTGGCCGTGCGACACGAAGTGCGCGCAGATCCGGCGCGACTCGGCGTCGGTGCACTCGACGCCGCGGGCGGCGAGGGCGGCCACGAGGTCCGGCGGACGCAGGCCGAAGAGGTGCGGCCGACCGCTCGTGGTCTCCTCGCCGAGCACCCCTCAGCCCTCGCCGGCCTCGCGCGCGCGGATCGACGCGAGGCGATCGTAGTGGCGGTACCCCAGCTTGTTCAGCGCCGTCGGCGGCGCCAAGCCGATGTCGACGAGCGTCTTGATGGCGTAGGTGCCCGCGAGCACCGGCGGCGCGTAGGCCTGCACGGCCTCGTCGGTGCGGAACTCGGGCAGCGGGAAGACGATCTGGTGGGCGTGAAGGTGCACGAAGTGCGCAGCGCTGAGCCGCGAGTAGCCCGCCGTGTGGGGCGCGGTGATCACGTGCGGCGTCGCGAGGAACGTGCCCCCCGTGAGGATCTCGAGCTGCTGGCCGACCTGGGCGACGATGCAACCCGCGGGCGCGGTGCCGCGCACCATGCGTCCTTCGGGATGCTCGGCGCTCGGGCGGGTCCGCAGGTAGAGGCCGCTGCCCGCGTCCGGCGCGGCCGAGACCGACCCGTCGGGGGCGTGGAAACGCCCGCCCGGAAGGAGCGTGATGAGGTTGAAGTCGGTGTGCTCCTCGCCCCACACGACCTTCTGCGACGTCTGCGCCTCGGTGAGCGGCAGGTAGCGCAGCAGCCGGAACACGTGGGCCCCACCCTCGGCGCGCGACGTGAACCCGTCCTCGGGCAGCCCGAGCGCCCGGGCGCAGCCACGCAGGAGGGCGAGCCCCGCGACGTGGAGTTCGTGTCCGAGCTTCAGGTCGAGCGCGGCGAACGCGGCGTCGTCGTCGGGCCAGACGTTGTCGCAGAAGATCTCCGGGTACTGGGCGCGCAGCCCGGGATCGAGGGCCTCGGGCGCGGCGAACCAGCACTCCTTGAAGTCCGGCTGGCCGGTCCCCACGACGGCCTTCTCGGTGTCGGGCGGCGTCCAGCCGCGCTGGAACCACAGGTCGTTCCGGTTGAAGCGCTCCTTGTCCTCCGCGCTCCGGGCGGTGAAGGCCAGGAAGCGGTCGTACAGCGCTCCGATGTCCGAGACACCGTGCGTGCGGACGTACACGAGCCCGCACTCGCCGAAACCCTCGCGGAGGGCGGCTTCGGCCCGGCTGCGGGCGGTGGGATCGGGACCTGCGAGCTCGGCGAGATCGACGGTGGGGATGGACGGTTCGTACGCCATGGCGCGCGGAGTCTGCACAGGATGGCGAGCAGGGTCCAGCACGGTCGATTTCGTTCCGCCGAGAATGGATCGGGTCCATCCTTCGGCGTTGCACTCAAACCGGACGCCCGCGCGGGTCGCCCGACTTCGAAGGAGGTTCTCATGATGCTTGGCAGTAGACGGCTGGTCCTCGCGCTCGGGCTGATGCTCGCGGCGTACGGGGTGGGCTGCGGCGGCGACACCCAGGTCGGCGACGGCGACGGTGCGGTGCCCGGCACCGATGGCGGCGGCATGGACGGTTCCACGCCCCCCGACACCGACGGCGCCATCCCCCCCGACACCGACGGCGCCATCCCTCCCGACACCGATGGCGGCCCCCCCGCCGACCTCGACGCCGGCCCCTGCGACGCGCCCCGTCAGATCTGCGGCGCCGAGTGCACCGACACGGCGTCCGACGACGCGAACTGCGGCGCGTGCGGCAACACCTGCACCGTCGGCCAGCGCTGTACCACCGGCGTCTGCGCGTGCGCCCCGGGCCTCATCTCGTGCGACACGGGCTGCTTCGACGTGTCGAGCGACGTGGCGAATTGCGGCGGTTGCGGCATGGCCTGCGCGACCGGCGAGGCGTGCATCTCCGGCACCTGCTCCTGCCCGGCGCCGGGCACCGACTGCGGACGCGCGGGCTGCCTCGACCTCAGCTCGGACCCGGATCACTGCGGCGGCTGCGCCATCGCGTGCAACCCCGGCGCCGTGTGCACCTCGGGCGCGTGTGCGTGCCCGGCCGGCACGATGGATTGCGGCGGCGGCTGCACCACGGGCCTCGCCACCGACCCGCTGAACTGCGGGACGTGCGGCAACAGCTGCCCGACGGGCGGCACCTGCGAGGCGGGCACCTGCCGTTGCCCCGCCGGCCAGATCAACTGCGGCGGCGTGTGCACCGACGTCTCGACGGACGCGACGCACTGCGGCAGCTGCGCCACCCGCTGCCCGATGGGCAGCAGCTGCGCGGTCGGCGTGTGCACGTGCCCGGCGGGCACCACGCTGTGCGGCGGCGCGTGCGTCGACACGCAGAACAGCGCGACGAACTGCGGCGGCTGCGGCATGCGCTGCCCCTTCGGCGCGGCCTGCTCGATGGGGATGTGCGCGTGCCCGGCGGGCTCGATCCTGAGCATGGGCCGCTGCGTCGACGTCTCGAGCGATCCGCTCAACTGCGGCTCGCTCGGCAACCGCTGCGGTGACACGCAGTACTGCGTGTCCGGCGTCTGCGCGTGCCGGCCCGGCCTGGTGCTCTCGGGCACGACGTGCGTCGATCCGGCCTCGAACCCCGCGGCCTGCGGCCCGATGGCCACGGTCTGCTCCGGCGCCACGCCCCGCTGCCAGGCGGGCGTCTGCGTGGCGATGTGCACCGGCGGTCTGACCGCTTGCGGCAACAGCTGCATCAATCCGCGGACCGACCCGCTCAACTGCGGGGGTTGCGTCGGCACGGGCCGCGGCGAGGTCTGCAACTCCGATCAGGTCTGCTCGAACGGCAACTGCCAGGACTTCCGCCCCGCGACCGGGTGCACGATGTGCCCGTGCACGACGTGCGGGGGACGCTCCTGCTGCAGCTACCCGATGACGACCTCGACCATCTGCGTGGACGGCGCCTGCCCGTGAGGCCGGCCGCGTCGCGCGGCTGAATCCCCGAACGAAGGCCCCTGCAGCGCTCGCTGCGGGGGCTTTCGTCGTTTGAACGACGGTCCGAACGATCCGGCATCGAACCCGGAGCCCCGCGCGCCCCCGCTGCGCGCGCCGGGATTGACTCCCCGCGCAGCCCGGCGCACACCCGCGGCGTGGCGTTCGACGTGATCGTGGTCGGCGGCGGCGTGATGGGCTGCTCCATCGCGCTGTGCCTGGCGAAGCGCGGCGTGGGCACGGTGGTGCTCGAGCGCAGCGTGCCCGGCGCCGAGGCGTCCACGGTGGCCGCAGGCATCCTCGCGCCGCTGATCGAGCACGGCTTCGCCGGCCCCGAGACGCGCCTGGGCATCGCCTCGCGGGAGCGGCACGCCGCATGGGCCGCGTCGTTGCACGACGCGCTCGGCATCGACGTCGGCTTCCGCCGCTGCGGCGCGATGTGGGCCGCGCTCGACGAGGCGGAGGCCGCGTCCCTCGACGCGCGTGCCACCCGCATCGCCGAGGCCGGCGGCCGCGTGGAGCGGTTGAGCCCGGACGACGCGCGGCGCCGCGAACCCGGCCTCTCGCCCGCGGTGCTCGGCGCCCTCGACCTGCCCGAGGAGGCCCAGGTCGAGCCGACGATCTTCCTGCGCGCGCTCGCGCTCGAGGCCGCGCGCGAAGGCGTGGTGTTCCGCACCGGGGAGATGGTCCGGCGCGTGCTCGTCGAGGGCGGCCGCGCACGAGGGGTGCAACTGGAGCGCGGTCGGCTCGAGGCGGCCCACGTCGTGGTCGCGGCCGGCTCGTGGACCTCGCTGGTGCCGGGCCTGCCCGCGCCGGCGGCGGCCGTCCGGCCGATCCGGGGACAGCTCGTCACCTGCGAGCGCAGGCCGCTCGTCGCGCGCCGGGTCCTCTTCGGCGCCGGCGGATACATCGTCCCTCGGCCCGACGGGCGGGTGGTCTGCGGCGCGACGATGGAGGACAAAGGCTTCCAGAAGGAAGTGACCCTCGGCGGCCTCGCCGAGGTGCTTTCGCGCGCGCTGCGGCTCGCACCGGGCCTCGCCGACGCGGCGCTGCTCGGCCACGCTGTGAACTTCCGACCCGCGAGCCCCGACACCCTGCCCCTGGTCGGCCCCGCCGGCCCCGAGGGCCTCTGGCTCGCGACCGGCCACCACCGCAACGGCATCCTGATGGCGCCCCTGACGGCCGAGATCATCGCGGACGCGATCACCCTCACGCCGTCGACCCTGCCCGATCTCCCCGCGCTCGACCCACGCAGGTTCGGCGCGTCGACGACCCACCCCGCCGAGGAGTCCCCATGATCGAGCCCGTCGAGTCGACGGTCCGCGCCAACGGCCTCGCCCACCGCGTGCTGACCTGGGGCGCCGATCCGGGGCGGCCGCTCGTGCTCGCGCACGGCTACCTCGATCACGCGTGGAGCTTCCACTTCGTCGCGCAGTCCCTGGTCCGCGCAGGGCGCCGGGTGGTCGCGTTCGACTGGCGCGGCCACGGCGAGAGCGAGCGCGTCGGCGCGGGCGGCTACTACCACTTCACCGACTACGTGCTCGACCTCTCCGAGCTGATGCCGCAGCTGGCGCCCGAGGGCTACGATCTGCTCGGCCACTCCATGGGCGGGACGGCCTGCGCGATGTTCGCCGGCACACGCCCCGCGGGGCTGCACACGCTGGTGCTGTGCGAAGGATTCGGACCGCCGACCTCGCCCCCCGAGGCGCTCGCAGATCGCCTGACGGCGTTCGTCGATTCCGTCGCCCGCGAGCGCGCCCGCCAGGCCGCGCCGAGCCGGCCGATGGCCGACCTCGACGACGCGATGCGACGGATGCGGGTGCAGCATCCGGGACTGCCCGATGCGCCTGCGCGCTTCCTCGCCGAGAAGGGGACCCGACCGCGCGGCACCGGGCGCGAGTGGTGCTTCGATCCGCTGCACCGGACCACTTCCCCCGTGCCCTTCCAGCGCGAGGGCCTCATGTCCTTGCTCGCACGCATCGAGGTGCCGACGCTCTCCGTGCGCGGCGCGCGCGGGTTCGCGACCGAGGACCACGCCGAGCGCCTGGCCTCGCTGCGCGACGTGCGCGAGGTCGTCCTCGACGACGCGGGGCACATGATGCACTGGGAGGCCCCCGAGGCCCTCGCCGCGGCGCTCGTCGCGCACACCTCGAGCGGACCGCAGCCCGGCGCGAACCCCTCGGAACGCTGACGTCGAGGAGCCCGATGCTGCCCCCGTCCCCCGCCGATCCCTCGACGCCGACCGCCGCTCCGGGCCCCCTCGAGGGTGCCCGCTGCGCGCTCCATCCCGAGCGCGCGGCCCTCGCCGTGTGCACCCGCTGCGGCGACTTCGCGTGCGTCGCCTGCGCGGTCGTGCGTCCCGACGGGACCGCCACGTGCGCCGCGTGCCGGGCCAAGGACGCGGGGGGCGAGCACCCGTGGGATCACCGCAAGGAGCTCGGCCTCGCGAAGGCCGCGGGGCTCGTGGCGCGCGGGGTCCTCACGCGGCCGACGGCGTTCTTCGCGCTGCGCCCCACGGAGCGCCCGCTCTGGCCGACCCTGCTGCTCGGGCTCGCGTTCCACCTGGTAGGACAGGTCGCGCTGACCGCGTGGGATCTGGCCTATCTCGATCAGACGCGGGCCGAGCTCCAGGCCGACCCGATGGGCCGCATGTTGCTCTGGACCGCCACGCGGGAGTTTCATCTCGTCCAGCTGGGGCTCGCCCCCGTGGTGTTCGTGCTCGGCACCTACGTCACGGCCGCCCTGTGGTGGCTCGGTCTGCGCGCGGTCGGCGGGATGAAGCGCCCCTTCGACGTCCTCGTGCGCGCGCTCTGCTTCGCCCAGGCGGCCTCGCTGTTGCTGCCTCTGATCGCGCCTCTCGGGTTCCTCGGCGACGGCGGGGCCGGCTTCACGTTCGCCTACGGCATGTGGGCGACCGCGCTGCAGGTGGTCGCGGTGTCGCGGATGCAGGGCATCGAGCCGAGCCGCGGCGCGCTCGCGTTCCTCGTGTGGATGGCGCTCGCGGCGTGCGTGCTCTTCGTGGGGCTCTCGGTCGGGTTCTGGGGGCTGGCGAGCCACATCAAGCTGCCGACCGGGCTCTGACGGGCCTTACCAGGCGGCGACGCCTCGACTAGGATGCGCCTCCATGGAGGCCAGCATGTCCCCGCGCTTCGCCCAGAGAACCACTTCTTCCTTCGCCTCGACGACCCGCCGTTCCACCTGGCTGCTGTGTGGCCTCGCGCTGTTGGGCGCGGGCGCGCTCACGATGCCAGCCTCGACGGCCTCGGCCCAGAGCACGGGCGGCAGCGTCGACCCGGCCGACGCCGCGGCGCCGGGCAGCGC
>CAIKNO010000246.1 GCA_903828805.1 uncultured Sandaracinus sp.
GCCGGCCTGATCGGCGCGGCGTCGACCTCTCCGCGTCCCTTGATGCTCGAGCAGGCGACCTCGGACGCCCGCTACGATCCGAAGGTCGACGCCCCCGACGGGGTCACGGTGCGGACGATGGCCCTCGTGCCGATCAGCCACCAGGGGCGCCTGCAGGCCGTGCTCCAGCTCGTGAACCGGACGGAGCAGGCTCAGTTCAGCCGCGCCGACGCGAACCTGCTCTCGTACGTGGCGGACCGCCTCGGGGAGTTCCTCCACCAGGCCCGCCTCGCGCCGGTGGAAAAGAGCCGACCCACCAGCCGAACCACGCGACCGCGCTGACACGCGGTCGTGCTCTCACGCCGCGCTCGTGTCCTCACGCCGCGGTCTCGATGACCTCGCGCGTTCAGGGGGCGTCGAGCAGCGCGCGAACCTCGGCCTCGAGCCGCGCCGCGTCGTCGGCCCGATAGCCCGCGTGAACATGTCGGACGGTGCCCGTCCGATCGATCACGTAGGCCGTCGGCATGCGCGAGGGCCGGTATCGGTTGGCGACTCCGTGCCCCTCGTCGAAGAGGACCGGGAACGTCAGGTGATGGCGCTCCACGAACTGCCGGGCCTGATCGACCCGCTGATCCTGAGACACGCCGACGATCGTGAGACCGCGGGCGCCGTACTGCGTGTGAAGCCGCTGGTACACCGGCATCGAGTCGGCGCACGGCTCGCACCACGAGGCCCAGAAGTCCACGACCACGACGCGGCCGCGAAGCGACTGGAGCGTGACCTGGTTGCCTTGCAGATCGGCGAGGCCGAGCTCGGGTGCGGCCGCGCCCGAATCGAGGGCGAACGCGCTCGCGGCGAACGAGCCGAGCGCGAGACACGCGAGCACGAGCCAGGCGCGTCGGGGAGTACGGAGGGGGGGGTTCATCGCCGCGTTCGACGGCCGGGACCGGGTCGGATTCATCACTGGTCGAGCTCCTCTCGGATGTAGGCCGGCAGCGACGTGGGCGGTTCGCGGAACCGGCGTCCGTTGATGAAGAACGACGGCGTCCCGGACACGTCGAGCCGCTCGCCGTCCGCGCGGTCGCGGGCGACCTGCGCCTGCGTCTCGGTCGCCCGCAGGTCCGCTCGGAAGCGCTCCACGTCGAGCGAGAGCTGGGTCGCGTACCGCTCGAGGTCCTCGTCCTCCAGCTGCCGCTGATGCTCGAAGAGCAGGTCGGCCATCTCCCAGAACTTGCCCTGGTTCCCCGCGGCGACGGCCGCTCGGGCCGCCGGGACCGCCCGGGGATGGGCGCTCAGCGGGAAGTTCCGGAACACGACCTTGACCTGTCCCTCGAACTCGCGGAGCAACTCCTGCAGCACCGGGTGCGCACGGCCGCAGTACGGGCACTCGAAGTCGCTGAACTCCACGATCGTGATCGGCGCCATCGGCGCGCCGCGCGTGGGGAAGCCGTCCGCCGTCACCTCGAGCGCCGACTCGCGCCCGTACCGCATCTCGTAGAGCTCCTCGACCTCGGAGCGCTCGTATCCTTCTTCGATCAAGCGCGACACGTAGCGCGCCGCCGGAACGCACCGCCGGCATCCCCGCGATTCGGCCGCGCAGCGGGCCACGCTCACCGGCTCACCGCACGGGGAGAGCAGATCGTTCACCAGGTCCGTCCAGATTCGACGCTCCGACGAGGTGAGGTCGCCGAGGTCGATGCCGTCGATGCGCTCGACCCGCGCCTCGCGGGGGGCCGCCGCGGCACCGCCACCGCTCCCCGCCGCCGCGCCGCCGCTCCCCGCAGCCGCGCCTTGGGGCGTGGCGCCCTCGGTGCGACCTCCGCTGCAACTCGCGCCCGTCGTGAGCAGCGCCAGGGCCAGGATTGCGCCCGTGGGCGCGAACGAAATCGTCGTCCTCCGCATCGCGGCGGAGACTACTCCATCGACGGCCGTTCCGCGACCGTGGGCTGCCAACCAGGCACCGGGCCGTCGCTCGGGAGCCCGTGCCGGAGCACCGTCCATGCGTGCCCTGCGACGAGCCACGGCACGTGGTGCACGAGCCTCCCGTAGGCATCCTGGCCGCCCGCGGCGAGGGCGTGCAGGTGCGGCATTCCGAACAGCACGCGGAGCCACCGGCGCGGGTTCGGACCGTAGAGACGATCGGCCAGGCGGGCCTGGAACCAGAGGTTGCGACCCTCCTCGGACCACAGCAACCCCTGCTCGTAGCCCTCGACGCGGTCCACCCCGGCGTCGAGGGCGGAACGCAGCCGGCCCGCCGCGTACTCCGAGATCCAGAGCGCCGGGGCGATGCCCTCGCCGAGCAGCGCGTCGATCCCGAGCGCCTCCCCCACGAGCAGGAGCCCGGGCCGCGCCCCGCGCACCCCGACGTCGAAGTACCGCTCGGGCCAGCCCGCGATGCGCGCGTCGAGCCTGCGGTATCCGCACCGCTCGGCGAACGCGTCGGTCCACCGACGGAGCACGTCGCCGGGCACCCTGCCCCGGCCGTCCATCACGCCGATCTTGTAGAGCACGCCGTCGTGGTCCGGGGACACGTACGGGAAGACCCACGCGTAGCCGGGGATCCCATCGAGGATCGGATCGAAGTCGAAGATCAAGGTGTCCGGTCGAGGCGACGCGGAGACCGGTTCGTACACGGCTTCCACGAGTCGCCCCGTCAGGCCTCCGGGCAAGCCGCTCGCCCGGCGGCAAAGGCCGTTCGCGCCGTCGGCCCCGATCGTCCAGCGGTGGGACTCGACGCCGCCGCGGTGAACCAGCCGCCATCGCCCCGGACCCGGCTCGACCGCGGAGATCGCGCACTCCTCGCGGACCTCGATCCCGCGCCGTCGACACGTCTCCACGAGCGCGTGATCGAGCAGCCCTCGGTCGTACACCCGCTGCGGTCCCCGCTCCTTGACCGGCAAGGAACCGAGCGCGGAACGAAACTCGAGCGCATCGGTCACGAGGCCGCCCTCGAGGGGTCCGATCCAGCGGTCGAGCAGTTGCGTCCCCCGGAACGTCACGCCGCCGCCGCACAGCTTGCCCCGAGGGAAGCGCGCCTTGTCGTAGAGGACGACATCCCGCGGATCGACCCCGCGATCCGTCAGCGCCAGCGCGAGCGCCGTGCCCCCGGGGCCGGCACCGACGATCCCGATCCGAGCGGCCCGCGTCATCGCGCGCGAAGATGGAGGCCGACCTCGTCCCGGTCAAACCCGGGGCGCAGCGCGCGAGGCAGCCTCCGAACAAAAAGGACTGACACGTCAGTCCACCCTTGGTACACCCGCGCTCGTGGACCGCACCGCTGCCCTGTTCCGGCTCGAGCACGCCCTCAGCCCGCTCCCCGCATGGCGAGGCGCCCTGTTCCTGGCGGGCAGCGCGCCGGGGATGCGCCAGCGGCTCCGCGGCCTGGCAGGGCTCGCGCTCTCGCGCCCGATGGTGGGTCTCGACCCGACCGCCACGCGCGACCTCACGTGGGCGATGCTGAAGGACCTCAGCGAGGATCGCGTGGAAGTGCTCGGCCGAGACTGGGCGGTGGACCACGTCCTGCCGACCCTCCGTCCGGAGGCCCGTCGGCTCGTGGACGACTGCCGCTCGCAAGGGCGCGTGCTCGTGCTGCTCAGCGAGAGCATCACCCCGATCGCCGCGGCGGTCGGGGCGGCCCTCGGCTTCGATGTCGTGGTGTCGAACACGCTGACCCTGCGCGACGGGGCGGCGACGGGCGCGCTCGAGCCGCCCGTCGTGGGCCCCGAGATCGATCCCCGGAGGCTGCGCGCGCTCGCCGCGGCGCACGGCTTCGACCTCGCGCGATCGTGCGCGTACGGCGGCGCCGGCGCGGACGGCCTCCTGCTCTCGTCGGTCGGCCTGCCGTGCGCCGTGGACCCCGACCGCGCCCTCGCCCGCGTCGCACGCGACCTCGACTGGCCCGTGCTGCACACCTCCCCCGTCGACGGAGCCTCGAACCGATGAACGCGTCACGCCTCGAAGGCCTCCGCGAGACGCTCGCGGGCAAGCAGATCCTCGTCACGGGCGTCACCGGGTTCGTCGCGAAGGTGTGGGTGGCGATGCTGCTCGACACGGTGCCCGAGATCGGCCGGATCGTCCTGCTGGCGCGCGGCAAGCGTGGACGCGGCGCGGCCGCGCGGATCCAGGACGTCGTCGAGCGCAGCCCCTGCTTCCGCCCCTTGAGAGCGCGGCACGGCGCAGACCTCGGCGCCTTCCTCCAGGCCCGGGTCGAGGTCGTCGACGGGGACCTGCGCCACGCGATGCTCGGCATCGCGCCCGCCTTGCTCGACTCGCTGCTGCCCCGCCTCGACGCGGTGGTCCACGTCGGTGGACTGACGGACTTCTCCCCCGACCCGAGGGACGGCATCGCGGCCAACATCCGGGGCGCGCGGCACGCGGCGGACGTCGCTGCCCGCTCGCACGGCCGCCGCCTGGTGCACATCTCGACGTGCTTCGTCGCGGGACGCGGCTCCCGCGAGGTGGGCGACACGCTCGAGCCAGGCATCGCACCGAACGGCACGCGGTTCGATCCGGATGGCGAGCTCGTCGCTGTCGAGTCCCTCTGCGATGCGGTCGACGCGCGCATCCCCGACGCCGCCGACGCGCGACGCGAGCGGATCGCCGCCGGGACCCGGCGCGCCGAAGCGCTCGGCTGGCCCAACCTGTACACCTACACGAAGGGCCTCGCCGAGCATTTTCTCGCACGGCGCACGGACGTCTCGGTGCACATCGTCCGGCCGGCGATCGTGGAGTGCGCCCGGACCTTCCCCTTCGAGGGATGGAACGAAGGCATCAACACGTCGGGCCCGCTCGTGTGGCTGATCGGCACCATGATGCGGCGCCTGCCCCTGAAGGCCTCGCACCGCTTCGACGTGGTGCCCGTGGACAGCGTGGCGCGCGGCATGACCCTCGCGCTGGCCGAGTCGCTCCGATCCCACGGGGCGCACGGCGTGTGCGGCATCTGGCAGCTCTCCTCGTCCGCCCAGAACCCACTCACGCTCGGCCGCGCGCTCGACCTCAGCGCCCTCGGATGGCGACGCAAGTACGGCGCGAGCGACACGGCCTTCGAGCGCCTCGTGCTCGCGCACCTCGACACGATCACGCACGCCCGCGCCGCGTCGGACGACGTCGTGCTCCCTGCGCTTCGGAAGACGACCCGCTCGCTGCGCGACGCGCTCGTCGCGTTCGACCCCGAAGCCCACCTCCCGGGGGCACTCCGCGAGCGGTTCGGGGCCACCCTCGCCAAGAAGGCGCAGCGCGCCGCCAAATCGCTCGGCACGACCTCCCGCACGCTCGGGCAGGTCGAGAGCATGTTGCTCGCCTACCAGCCCTTCGTGTGGGACGACGACGTCGTCTTCCGTGCCGACACGGTGCGCGACGCGACCACGTGGCTCACCGAAGGCGAGCGCGCCACCTTCGGGTGGGACATCGACACCGTCGATTGGCGTCACTACTGGCTCGAAGTGCAGATGCCGGGCCTCGAGCGGTGGTCGCTGCCCCTGCTCCGTGGCGAGCGGGTCGAAGAAGATCCCCGCGTCCCCATCACGCCGCCACTCCGCACGACCGAGGCCGCGCCGGCGCCACGGCGCCACTGGACCACGACCGCCGAGGCGGCGGGCGACGAGGCCGAATGAGCATCTTCATCACCGGGGGAACCGGCTACCTGGGTTCTTACGTCGTCACGCGCCTGCTCGAGACGCACGACGACCGACTCCTGCTGATGGTCCGTTCGCGCGACCGCGCCGGGGCGGTCGGCAAGCTCTGGAACGGCCTCCAGATGCACATGGATGCGGCGCGCTTCCAGCGGTCTCTCGCGCGGATCGACTTCGTCGAAGGCGACCTCACCGCCCCGTCGCTGGGGATGACCACCGAGGCCCGCGCCCGGGTCGCGGCGTCGGCCACGTCGGTCCTGCACATCGCCGCGTCGCTCAACCGCAAGAGCGAGAAGGCATGCCTCAACGCGAACCTCCGCGGCACGCTGAGCGTCGTCCAGCTGGCCCGCGAGATCGCCGGTGGGCGCGGCGGGCTCGAGCGCTTCAGCCACGTCTCGACCGTGGCGGTGTGCGGGCACCGCGACCGTGAGGTCGTCCTCGAGGATCGCTCCGTCGACTGGGAGCGGAGCGACTACGACCCGTACGGGCGCACGAAGAAGTTCTGCGAGCACATGGTGCGCGAGCTCCTGCCGGGCATTCGCAAGACGTTCTTCCGCCCCTCGATCGTGATGGGCGACGCCCACCACCCGCGCACGACGCAGTTCGACATGGTGCGCGCGTTCTGCGTGCTGGCCGACATGCCGCTCTTGCCGTTCCGTGGCGACACGCGGCTGGACATCGTGAACGCCGACTACGTGGGCCGTGCCATCGCCGACATCCACGTGAAGACCGCCCCGCGCCACGAGATCTACCACCTCTCGAGCGGCACCCAGAGCAAGACCGCGCTGGAAGTCGCGAGCGCCCTGCTCTCCGAGAACGCGGGCCGCTCGGCGCCCCGCTTCGTGCCCGGCGCCGAGCGCGCGTTCGCGGGCTTGGTCGACCGCCTCGCCAGCCTCCCGTCGGGGCGGGCGGCCCAAGGCCCCGGAGGCCGGGCCCTCGGACAGGCGGCGCTGCTCGGGTCGCTGTTCAAGGTGTTCCTCCCCTACATCACCTACGACACCGTCTTCGACAACCAACGCGTGTGCGAGGAGCTCGGCGCCGCACCCGTCCCGTTCACGGCGTACTGCGGCGGCCTCTACACCTGGGCGCGCGCGCAGCGCTTCTCCTTTCCGTACAGCCCCCTTCCCCCGGGCCTCGACCTCGAGCCCAGCCCCCGAGGAGCCGACGCATGAGCCTGACCACCCGCATGCTCGGGGCCCTCGCCGGCCGTGCTGCACGCGCCGCCACCGACCGCGCGCGGGAGGCGCTGGACGCCGACCGCCTCTTGCAGCTCGGCATGGAAGGGCTCGTCGAGGCGGCCCGCACGCGCCACGAGACGGCGCCCTCGCCCCGGTACCGGGCAGGCGAGCCGTTGCGACTGCTCTTCGCCGGATACGTCGGCACCCGGAACACCGGCGCGGACGTGCGCGTCGAGGAGATGATCCGGCAGTTCCGGCACCTCTTTGGCGACGCCCACGCCGACCTCTCCGTCCTGACGATCGACCCCGAGAAGACCCGCGGCTACTTCAAGACCGTCAAGCAGCTCCAGCTGCCGCAGATCTTCCCGAAGGTCCTCTACGACCAGGTGCACACCCAGCACGGCGTCATCGCGTGCGAAGGCTCGATGTTCAAGAGCAAGTTCGCGAGCGCGCTCACGACGATGATGGTCGGCGCGCTCGGGCTCGCGACCGCCGAGGAGAAGATCGCGGTCGGGTACGGTGGCGAGGCCGGGGCGATGGACGCCGGCCTCGAGGCGATGATCACGCGCCTGCTCGCCGACCGCGCGTTCGTGCTCACGCGCAACCCGGAGTCGAGCGTGGTGCTCGACCGGCTCGGGGTCCCGAACCGCGCCGGCACCGACACCGCGTGGACGTTCGAACCGCACGTCGACCGCTCCGACGCACTGCTTCGTCGGGCAGGCTGGGACGGCGAGACGCCCATCGTCGTCGTGTGTCCGATCCACCCGTTCTGGTGGCCCGTGCGACCGGACCCGCTCCGGGCCGCGGTCCACGGGCTCACGGGCGCGCACGCCAAGGCGCACTACGAGTCGATCTACTTCCACGCCGACGGACCGGAGGTGGAGGCGCGATTCACGCGCTACCTCCGCGCGCTGGCCGGCGCGGTCGACGACTTCCGCCGGGCGCACCGGGTGTTCCCCGTCCTCGTCGGGATGGAGGCCCTCGACCGCCTCGCCTGCGAGCGGCTGCAGACCCTGCTCGGGGCGCGCCCCGGCAGCACCGCGCCTCCGTGCTTCGTCTCGGACGAGAACGACATGCACGCGCTGGTCAGCATCCTGCGGCGCGCGTCCCTGGTCGTCAGCTCCCGCTACCACGCCGTGGTCTGCTCCATGCCGGGATCGGTGCCGTCGATCGGCGTCACGATGGACGAGCGGATCCGGAACCTGATGGGCGATCGCGGGCAGCGCGACCTCGCGCTCGAGGTCGATGCGCCGGACCTCGACGAGGCCCTGCTCGCCGCGATGGAGCGGGTGTGGGCCGACCCGGAGGGCAGCCGTCGCGCCATCGACCGCTGCGTCGCTTCGAACCTCCGACGCATGGGGGAGATGGGCGTGCACATGGTCGATCACGTCCGGGGGCACCACCCGGCCTTCCCGTTCCGCGCCGGCCTCGGCTCGGCCGCCACCGGCGGCGCGGGAGATCCGCTGGCGCACCTGCCCCACTTGCCGTCGGCGCAGCGCGCCATCCTGGAGCGCTGGGGATGAGCTTCATCGACGTCCTGCTCCGCCAGCTCGAAGAGCACCCCGACCGCGCGTTCGTCACCGAGGTGCACGGCGAGCGGCTCGAGGCCACGCGCGGCGGGCGCCTGCGCGAGATGGTCGCGCGCGCCCGGCGACAGCTCCGCGCCCTCGGGCTGCGGCCCGGCGACCGCGTCGTGCTGGTCGCGTCGAACTCCGCGCGCTGGGTCGCGGCCGATCTCGCGATGCTCGCCGAGGGCCTCACCTCGGTGCCGCTCTACGCCCGCCAGGCCCCGGCCGAGCTCTGCCGCATGATCGACGCGAGCGACCCGAGCCTCGTCGTGGTCGAACACGAAGGGCTGCACGACGCGCTCCGCCATGGCGCGCCCGCCGTCCCGCGGAGGGTCCTCGACGCCCTGTTCACGGCGCTCCCGTCCGTGGACGGCAGCGAAGCCCCGCGAGGGGCGGACGCGCCCTCGCCCGTGGGAACCGAGCACCCGGTGACCATCATCTTCACGTCCGGCTCCAGCGGCGAGCCGAAGGGCGTGCTGACCACGGTCCGGAACGTCGAGACGATGCTGCCGATCCTCGACGCCAAGCTGCGCGAGATGATGGGTGAGGCCCCCGGCAGCGATCGGGTCTTCCACTACCTGCCGCTCTGCTTCTCGGGCTCGCGGATGGTCCTCTGGGCGTCGCTGTTCCGGGGCAATGGCCTGCATCTCTCGACGTCGCTCGAGGACCTTCGACGGGAGATGGCGACGGCGAGGCCGCACTATTTCCTGAACGTCCCCGCCCTGCTCGAGCGCGTGCGGACCGGCGTCGAGGCAGGCATCGCCGGCCGTCCTTTGCCGATCCGCGCCCTCTACCGGCGCACGATCGAGGCCTTCCGCCGGCATCGCAAGGGCGCCTCGAGCGCCGCCGATCACGCGGTCTTGTTCGCGGCGCGAAAGGCCCTCTTCCCTGCGATCCGGGCCCAGGTAGGCCCCGACCTGAAGTGCCTCATCTGCGGCTCCGCGCCGCTCTCCGACGAGACGCAGGCGTGGTTCTCGGACCTGCTCGGCATCCCCGTCTATCAGGTCTACGGGCTGACGGAGACGACGGCGATCGTGAGCATCGATCCCGTCGGGGGCGCCGTGCCGGGACGGGTCGGACACCCCATCGCGCCCTGCGAGTTGAAGCTCGCCGCCGACGGAGAATTGCTCGTGCGCGGGCCCTCGATCTTCCCTGGATACTTCCGGGCGGAGGCCGCCACGCGCGAGGCCTTCGACGACGAGGGATGGTTCCACACCGGGGACCAGGCGCACCTCGACGAGCGCGGCAGCCTGGCCATCATCGGGCGCGTGAAGAACCTGCTCGTGCCCAGCTCGGGGCACAACGTCGCGCCCGAGCCGATCGAGCAGGCCCTGGTCGAGCGTCTGCAGGGCGTGGGTCAGGCGGTCGTCGTCGGACACGGGCGCCCGTTCCTCGTCGCCATCCTGACCGGCACGGCCGAACGCGCCGCCGTCGACGCCGCGCTCGAGGGGTTCAACGCCGAGCTGCCGCACTACCGCCGGATCCGGAAGTACGTGCTCCGCGCCGAGCCGCTGACGCCCGAGAACGGCCTGCTCACCGCGAACCAGAAGGTCCGCCGCAAGGCCATCGAGGCCCACTTCGCGCGGGACCTGGAGGCGCTGTACCGATGAAGTTCGAAGGCGAGGCCCTCGGCTTCGAGCTCGACGGGGGCGTGCTCTCGGTCCGACTTCATCGCGCGCCGTGCAACGAGATCGGCCTCTCGATGCTCGGCGAGCTCGAGCGCGTCGCCGACGCCGTGCGCGCGCCCGGGGTCCGCGCGATGGTGCTCTCGAGCGATGTCGCGCGCGGCTTCTGCGCAGGGGCGGACCTGAAGGAGCTGCACCACCGCAACCGCGCTCGACGCGACGAGGGCGCGAGCGACGACGCGCGTGTCGCCGAGGTGCGTTCGTTCCTCGAGCGGATTCACGCCGCGTTCGACGCCATCGACACCGCAGAGGTCACGACGGTCGCCGCGGTCCACGGCGTCTGCTTCGGCGGCGGCTTCGAGCTCGCGCTCACGTGTGACGTCCTCGTCGCCGACCGGACGGCACGCTTCTGTTTTCCCGAGCTGCGCCTCGGCCTCATCCCCGGGGTCGGGGGCCTGCCGCGCCTCGCGCGCGACGTCGGCAACGCCGTCGTCCGGGATCTCCTGCTCACCGGCCGCAGCCTCGGGGCCCAGCGCGCCCACCAGCTCGGCCTCGTCTCCCAGCTCGTCGCGCCCGGCGAACATCGCGCCGTCGCCGCGCGCGTCGCCGCCCAGGCACTGCGCTTCGATCCTGCCGCCACCGCCGTCGGCAAGGCGTTCGCCAAGCCGCTGCCGCGCGACGCGATGGACCGGGAGATCGCGCTCTTCTGCGACCTCTTCCGGCGCCCGGCCGTCGAGCAGGCGCTCGCCCGCTTCGACGCCGACACCAGCGCGATGCCCTACCTCCCCGCTGCCCCGAGGCCCCCTTCATGACGACCGCCGACGTGCTCCCTCGCCTCCTGTCGCTCGCCGCCACGCGCTTCGGCAAGTCCGTCGATGCGCTCTCCGCCGGGGACGACTTCTTCGAATCGCTCGGGATCGACAGCGTCGAGGCGATGTCGATGATCACCGCCCTCGAGGAGCGCTTCGGCATCGAGATCCCGGACTACGAGGTGCAGGACGTGCGGACGTTCGAGGACCTCGCCGCCGTCATCGCGCGGAGGGTCTGAGCGACCATGCTCGAGCCCGCCGCCTACTCGAGCCTCGGCGAACTGCTCGCCGACGCCCTCGTGCAGTGGAAGACCGAGACCGCGCTCCTCGAGCTCGACCGGGCCCGAGAGAACGCGCGGCTGCGATACTCGGACGTGGGGCGGGCCGTCGCGCCCGTCGCCCGCTGGCTCGAGTCCGTGGGCGTGGGCCCCGGGGACCGGGTCGCGCTGATGATGAGCAACCAGGCGCGGTGGCCCATCGCCGCGCTGGCCGTGTTCCTCCGGGGCGGCGTGCTCGTCCCGCTCGACTACAAGCTCACGGGGGAGGAGCAAGCCGCGCTGCTCGAGCACTCCGGCAGCCGCGTACTGGTGACCGAGGCTCCGCTGCTGCGCCGGATGAAGACCCGGCCGCGCGTCGCGCTGCTGGTGTCGGATGCGACCGAGGCCGAGGCCGTCGGATGCACCCGGTTCGAGGACCTCGTCCTCGAAGGCGAGGCGCCGGCCTGCGTGCCCCGACGTCGCGACGATCCGGCCTGCATCGTCTATTCGTCGGGCACGGGTGGTCGACCGAAGGGCTGCGTGCTCCCGCACCGCGCCTACCTCGAGCAGCTCGGCGCGCTCCTTCGGCTGTTCCCGATGCGCCCCGGCCACCGCACCTTCTCGGTGCTCCCGACGAACCACGCGATCGACTTCATGGTCGGCTTCGTGGGGCCCTTCGCGTGCGGCGCGACCGTCGTGCATCAGCGGACGCTCCGCCCGGAGTTCCTCGTCTCGACGATGCGAGACCACGCGATCACGCACATGGCGCTCGTCCCGCTGCTGCTCGCGGCCTTCGAGCGGGCCCTCGACGAGCGGCTCGACGCGCGGCCGGCGTGGCAACGCACCGCGCTCGACCTCCTCGGCCGGGCCAACCTCGAGCTGACCCGTCAGCGGCCCTCTCCGGACCTCTCTCGGCGGCTCCTCCGCCCCGTGCACGACGCGTTCGGAGGAAAGCTCGAAGTGCTCTTCTGCGGAGGCGCGTTCGTCGACCGGGCCCGGGCGGAGCGGTTCTACGCGCTCGGCATCCCGGTCGCTATCGGGTACGGGCTGACCGAGTGCTGCACGGTCGCGACGGTGAACGATCTGCGACCGTTCCGCGCGGACTCGGTGGGCCGTTCGGTCGAGGGCGTCGAGGTCTCGATCCACGCGCCCGGTCCCGACGGCATCGGCGAGGTGTGGATCCGCGGTGCGACCCTGATGCTCGGATACCTCGACGATCCCGAACAGACGGCGCGCGCCATCACCCCGGACGGCTGGCTGCGCACCGGCGATCTCGGCTGGCTCGACGCGACGCAGCACCTGCACCTCGTCGGACGCAGCAAGAACATGATCGTCACCGCGGGCGGCAAGAACATCTACCCCGAGGACGTCGAGGCCGCCTTCGACGGCGTCGCCTGCGAGGAGTTCGTGGTGTTCGCCAGCAGCTACCTCTGGCCGCGCGACGTCGCCCTCACCTCCGAGGCCCTCGTGGCCGTGGTTCGCCCTCGCGCCGGGCAATCGGAGGCGGAGGTCGGCCGGGCGCTGTCGGAGCGGAACCTCCGCCTGCCCGAGCACAAGCGCATCGAGGCGTGGCTCCCGTGGGCACAGACGTTCCCGCGCACCGCCTCGCTCAAGGTGAAGCGCGACCCGCTCGCGGAGCAGATTCGACAAGGCGCGGGCGCGCGCTCTCTGCTGCCCCTCACGGCCGCACCCACCGCCGTCTTTGCGAGGTCTCGATGAGCAATCGATGGGTCGCCATCGTGAACCCCGCCGCGGGCGGCGGCCGCTGCGGGGCGCGCGCGGCGACGTCCCTCGCGGCGCTCCGTGCGCGGGGCTTGCCGCTCGAAGAGGTCCGCACGACGGGCCCGGGCGACGCCGTCACGCGCGTCCGGGACCTGGCCCGGCAGGGCGTGGCTCGATTCGTCGCGGTCGGCGGGGACGGGACCGCGTTCGAGGTCGTCAACGGGCTCTTCGGCCCTGGCGCGCCGACGTGGACGTCGAGACCCGTCCTCGGGATCTTGCCGCTCGGAACCGGGAACTCGTTCCTCCGCGATTTCGCCATCCGCGACGAGGCCTCCGCCCTCGAGGCGCTCGCGCGGCGGGCGACGCGGGCCTGCGACGTGCTCCGCATCGCCCACGACGGAGGCGAGACGTACTCGCTCAACCTGGTCGGCGTCGGGTTCACGGCGGTCGCCGGGGCGCTGACCAACCGGAGGTTCAAGCGGCTCGGGGCCGCCGGCTACGTCCTCGCCGTCGTGCAGACCACGCTGGCCCTCGAGGCCCCCGTCTTTCCGCTCCGCATCGACGGCGGCGCGCGCGACGAGCGCCCGGCCATCCTCCTGTCGTTCTGCAACTCGCGGTGCACCGCCGGCGCGATGCAAATGGCGCCTCACGCCGATCCCTCGGACGGCCAGCTCGACGTCATCCGGGTCGGGCCGCGCTCGAGGCTCGCGTTCCTTCGCGCGTTCCCCTCGATCTTCCGGGGCACCCACGTGACCCTCCCGGGCATCGAGGAGTCGCGCGCGCGGCGCGTCGACTTCGACCTCGATGCGGCGCTCGACTGCATGATCGACGGCGAGGTCCGCCGCCTGCGGCCCACGTCGATCGAGGTCGTCCCCTCCGCGCTGGAGATCGTCTCTTGAGCGCTCTGCCGCAGGACGGGCTTCCGCCCGTGCCGGCCGTCACGCTCCGGCCCGCGACCCTCGTCGACCACCTGAAGAACGTGGCGATCTGGACGGTGTCGATGACGTTCTTCGTCCCCGTCGCGACGCTGATGACGCTCGCATGCGCGACGGTCGGCCTCGACCGCAGCATGCCGATCCAGCGCTTCTTCGCCCACTGGACCGTGCGGCTCACCGGCTCGAGCTGGCGCGCGGTCGTCCACCCCGACGTCGATGCGACCCGGCCGTGCATCTTCGTGCACAACCACACGAACCACTTCGACTTCGTGCTCATGCACAACGCCACCCCGCACTACAAGCGCGGGCTCGAGCTCGAATCGCACTTCCGATACCCGGTCTATGGCTGGATGATGAAGACCCGCGGCGGGATCCCCGTGAAGCCCGGCGTGCGCGGGCAGACCCCCGAGATCCTCGCCGGCATGCGCGACGCCCTGCAGAGCGGGCACGCCATCCTCGCGTTCCCCGAGGGGCATCGCACGCTGACCGGGCGGCTCGGCCCGTTCCGCAAGGGCGTGTTCTTCCTCGCCCGCGACCTCGCGCTGCCGATCGTGCCCGTCACGGTGACCGGCGCCTACGACCTGATGCGGAAGGGCAGCCTCGTCGTGCGGCCGGGACAGGAGTTGACGGTGTACGTCGATGCGCCGATCGAGACGCAGGGCCTCACCGACGACGAGATCCCGGCCCTGCTCGAGCGCGTGCACGCCCAGATGAGCACGCGCATCGACGACTACTGGCGGAGCCGCGGATGGCCCCGCTGAGTTCCCCGTCGGCCGAGGGCGACGGCCGTTCGACCCGCGCCGCGGCCCAGCGAGAGCGACGGCGCAGCGAGGTGCTCGAGCGCTCGCTCCGGGTCTTCTCGGACAAGGGCTATCACGCGACCCGCGTGTCCGATCTGGTCGAGGCCGCCGGCATCGCGCGCGGCACGTTCTATCTCTACTTCGAGAGCAAGAACGCCATCTTCCACGAGCTCCTCGACGATCTGCTCGAGCAGGTCCGCGACAGCATGGGCGGAGTCGACACCGGACAGGACGCGCCTCCGCTGCGGGCCCAGCTCCGCGCGATCGTCCGCCGCGTGCTCGCCACCTTTCGAGATCACCCCGCCGTCACCCGCCTGGTGCTGCGCAGCGCGCCGGGGCTCGACCCCGACGTCGATCGCAAACTCGCTGCGTTCCACGGCCGGCTGCACGCCTGGCTCGCCGACTCGATCGACAACGCCCAGCGCCTCGGCCTCGTCCGTCACCTCGATGCCCAGGCCGTCGCGTGGTCCGTCCTCGGCGCGGTCAAGCAGCACGTCGAGAATGCGCTGGACAGCGGCGCCTCCGACGACGGGCTGGACCGCTCGACCGACGCCCTCCTCTCGCTTCACCTCGACGGCTTGCTCGCCCGCTGAGTCACCGACCATCCCGCGTCGTCGCCCTCCGAAGCCCTCACGGCGCGCGCGGGGCCGACGCGCGGCGCTCGAGCCGCATGGCGCGCCACCGCGGTCCTCCGAGCGCCAACGCGCACGCGCCCGCGGCGAGCGCCGCGGCGACGGCGAGCGCCCGGCCGAGCGGCAGCGTGGGTCCGATCGTTCGGGCGAGCCCCACCCCGCCCACGTAGAGGGCGAGCAAGTGCGACACGTAGAGCACCAGCGTCTCGCCCGCGAGCGTGCGCGACCAGAGCGGGAGACTCGAGGTTCGATGCGTGAGTGCGGCGAAGAGCGCGGCGAGCAGCAGAACGCCCGCGAGGCGGACGAGCGAGAACGGCGGCCACGCCGCGTGGAGCAGCGGATCGGTCGGTGCGGGCATCCACACCTCGAGCGCGCGTGCCAGCAGCGCCAGCACCACCGCCGCCCCGGCCAGGCGAGCCGCGGTGCCCAGGCCGGAGGCACGGGGACCGCGGGGCACGAGCGCATGCCCCGCCACGACCCCGCAGAGCAGGAAGCCGCTCCACGGCAGGATCGGAAACAGCGACCCGCCGCTCCGCGACACGTAGTTGCAGGCGAACCGGACGGCGCTGTCGCGACAGTCGAGCGTCGCCGTGACCGGAGCGAACGCGAGGAGCGCCAGCGCGAGAACCGCGGAGGTCCCCACCACCTGCCCGGGCGTCCGCGCGCGGGCCGCGATGCCCTCGAGCACGAGCATCGTGACGCCGATGCACTGCAGCACGTCGACGCGCTGAGCCTCCGCGAGGGAGGCCGCGGCCTCCCCGGGATCGGCGGAGAACATCGCCGCCGGGAAGTGCAGCAGATACCCGAGGCCCACCAGCGTCAGCGCACGCCGCACCCTCCGCCGACCGGTCTCGCCGCGCCGGTACGCGTCCCAGCGCGCGAGGCTCGAGAGGGAGAACGAGACGCCCGCCGCGAACAAGAACCCCACGGCCGTGAGGCCCCGGAACCAGGTCCACGCGTCGAACACGGCGCCCGTCCGGAGGTCCGCCGAGAGGAGGGCGTCGAGGGTGTGCCCTTCGATCATCTGGGCCGCCATGAACAGCCTCAGCACGTCGACGAAGTGCGCCCTGAACGGAGGCGCCGAGCCCGGCCCGGTGGACATCGCCCCGAGGGTCGCACCGAATCCGGTCGCGTCCACGCCTCCCTGCGCCCCGGCGCTCAGCTCCCGACGTGGTTGACACCGACCATCCGACTCCACGACGCTCTTCGCTCCCGGGCACCGGGATTGTCCGAACATCACCACCGGAGGCCACCGCGTGAGCAACCGTCTCGGCGAGCTCCTCGTACGCGAGAAGCTCATCAGTCTTCAGCAGCTGCGCGCCGCGCAGGACGAGTCCAAGCGGACCAGCGCCTCGCTCGGATACACGCTCGCACGCATGGGGTACATCTCCGATCAGGAGATCACCGGGTTCCTCAGCCAGCAGTACCGGGTGCAGTCGATCAACCTCGACGACTACGAGGTCGAGCCCGACATCAGGAAGCTGATCACCCACGAGGTCGCCGAGCGGCACAAGGTCGTGCCGGTCTCCCGCAGCGGGAACGCCCTCATCGTCGCGATGGCGGATCCCTCGAACCTGCACGCCATCGACGACCTCAAGTTCCTGACCGGCTTCAACATCGAGCCGGTGGTCGCGTCCGAGGCGGCGATCATCAAGGCGATCGAGCGCACCTACGCCGCGCCCGAGATCTCGTACGACTCGATCATGGAGGGCTTCGAGGAGGGCGACATCGAGGTCGCCTCCGACGAAGACGAGATGAACATCGGGGACCTCGAGCGCGCCTCCGAGGACGCGCCGGTCATCCGGCTCTGCAACGCCATCCTGCTCAACGCCATCAAGAAGCGCGCGAGCGACATTCACATCGAGCCGTACGAGAAGAAGCTTCGCGTTCGTTACCGCGTCGACGGCGTGCTCATCGAGGAGATGACCCCGCCGCTGAAGCTGAAGAACGCGATCGCGTCCCGCATCAAGATCATGAGTTCGCTCGACATCGCCGAGCGACGGCTGCCCCAGGACGGGCGCATCAAGCTCAAGCTCGGCAAGGGCAAGGAGATGGACTTCCGGGTCTCCTGCCTGCCGACCATCTGGGGCGAGAAGCTCGTCCTGCGCCTGCTCGACAAGTCGAACCTCCAGCTCGACATGACGAAGCTCGGCTTCGACAAGAAGGCCCTGGACGATTTCCAGTGGGCCATCAGCCAGCCCTACGGGATGGTCCTCGTCACCGGCCCCACCGGCTCGGGCAAGACCACCACGCTCTACTCCGCGCTCTCCGAGCTGAACCAGACCGACACGAACATCAGCACCGCCGAAGATCCCGTCGAGTACAACTTGATGGGCATCAACCAGGTGCAGATGCACGAGGACATCGGCCTCAACTTCGCCGCCGGACTCCGCTCGTTCCTGCGGCAGGACCCCGACATCATCATGGTCGGCGAGATCCGCGACTTCGAGACGGCCGAGATCGCCGTCAAGGCCGCGCTCACGGGCCACCTCGTCCTCTCCACGCTGCACACCAACGACGCGCCGAGCACGGTCTCACGCCTGCTGAACATGGGCGTCGAGCCCTTCCTCGTGACGGCGTCGGTCAACCTGGTGCTCGCCCAGCGCCTCGCCCGGAAGATCTGCGAGGCGTGCAAGGGCGAGATCAGCGTCGATGCACCCACCCTGAAGTCGGCCGGCTTCAACGACGTCGACATCGCCGCCGGGATCAAGGTGATGAAGGGCAAGGGTTGCAAGGACTGCAACAACACCGGCTACCGAGGCCGCGTGGCGCTCTACGAGGTCATGCCCTTCACGGACCGCCTCAAGGAGATGGTGCTGCAGGGCTGCTCCACCGCCGAGCTCAAGGAAGAGATGATCCGCGGCGGCGTCAACAGCCTCCGCCTCGCCGGGCTCGGCAAGATCAAGGCCGGCGTCACGACGATCGACGAGGTCTTGAGGGTCACGGCCGCCGACCGTTCTTGAGCTTCGCGACGCACACCGCGACCCCCCCGGAGCCCGCCGAGCCTCGCTCGCGCGGGCTTCGGCCGTCTCGGGGTCGAGCGGCGAAGCGGACGCTCAGGCCGGCTTCCAGACCATGAGCGCCACGCAGCCCGCGAGCGTCGAGAGCGCCAGCGCGGCGGCTCCGGTCGACCGGCGACCCTCCTTGCCGATCGACCACAGCACCACGTTGATCGAGAACATCGACAGCGCGGCCGAGGCGAGGATCCACGGCGCGAACAGCGACACCCCCCCGGCGAACGACGTCATCAGCCCGAGGACCCACGTGGCGCCGAAGGCCGGACCCGCCACGGCGTATCCGGCGCGCTGCCGGTCCTCGAGCGCGGCGGGCATGAACGCGCCGAGCGTCCCGGCGAAGAGCCCCGCGACCGCCAGCAGTTTGAGGAAGCGCAGCGCGAGCATGACGGCGACGGGCACGGTGACGAGGGGCATGGGCGCAGACTTGGCCTCAACGCGCGCCCCCGACCAGCCCAATCGCGATCGGCACGAGCGTCGACGACGCGACCGCGCCCCCCGCGAGCAGGCCGTTGTAGACGAGGTGCGCGACGATCGGCACGAGGGTGGACCCCGAGAGGGCCCGCAAGAGCGTGAACCCGAGGCCCGCCACCAGCACCGCCGCGAGACCTCCCCAGTTTCCCCAGTCCTGCGGGACGTGAACGGCGGCGAAGAGCCACCACGCCCCGACGACCGCGAGTCCTCCGCGGAGCGGACCGCCGGGGCCGCGCAGCACCCCGAACAGAAGGCCGCGGAAGAACACCTCCTCCGCCGCGGGCGCGGCCACCGCGAGCACCGCGAACGAGAGCATGCCGCTCGGCCAGCTCACGAACGCCTCCACGGGCGCCTCGCCCGTCGACGGGATCATCGCGAGCGACGCGCGGGCCACCGCGTAGAGCACGATCCCCGCGCACGGCGCGGCGACGAACCACGCCCACGGAACCACGCGGCCCGCGGGGCGATCGAGCCCGAGGGCCGACCCACGGCGTCCCTCGCCGGCGGCGCGCACGAGCGCGAACGCCGCCGCGACCTCCACCGCGGCGAGGGCCAGACCCGAGATCAAGCCGGACAGCGCCCCCGGCGGGGCGAAGGCCCCCAGCAGCGCGCCCGAGACGAGCACGGCGCCGAGACCCGCCCCGACGCGAAGCCATGCCCGACCCCGCGCGTCCTGCACGGGAGCGGGCGGACGGAGCGCCCCGAGGCCCGCCCAGAGCAGCGTCGCGAAGAGCGCGCCCCACACCCATCGGAGGTCCGACGTGCCGAGCGCTCGTCGGGCCAGGATGCGCGCCCGCACTTGGGCCTGTGGCCTTCGCGCCGCGTCGACCGTCCACGAGAGGTCCACACCGACCCGGGCGCGCGGCTCGTCGAGCCCGAGGGCGCGCACGCGCGCGAACGTCAGACACGCCCCGCGCTCCGACCGTCGGGCCCCCGACAGGAGGAGTTCGTCGAGCGGGAGGTCGAACATCGTCTCCGGGGGCTCGACCCGCTCGACCGAGATGCGGCCGGTCGCGCCCCAGACCCGAGGGTTCATCTCGTCGTCGGAGCACAGCTCGAACGTGACGTCCTCCCCACGGGCGAGGCTCGCCTCGAGGAGGCGGGTCCGTGCCGTTCCCGACGTCGCCGGTCCCCCCGCAATCTGCCAGGCGCCCTCCGCGTCGAGCTCGTCGGATTCGAGCGCTCCGACCCTGGCGCCAGCCCCGACGAGCACGCCGCCGAGCAGCCCCAGCGCTCCGAGCTGCCCCCACGCGATCGCCCTCGACATCGCCGCATCGTATCGAAGGCGCCCCCGTCTTGGCACGATCCTGTCCCGGTGCGGGGAGGATCCTCGGACGCGATCGGCGATCCCACGCCGCCGGCCGGCGAACCATTTCTCCGAGAGATCGGCGGCCCGAGGTCCGGGCCCCCCACCACGACGCCGACGAGATCACGAATGATCCCAAGAGGATCACGAGCGATCCGCAGCGTGACGTGACAATCGGTGAAAATACGTTGCGTGTCAGTGCTTGTCTCGCGCGCGATCCTCCGGTAGATCGCCAGCCATGCGCATCAGCAACTCGTTCTCCGAAGGCGAGATCCAGGTCATGGATTTCATCCTCACCACGCTCCTTCGCGGCGGGACCCCGAACATGGCGGTCCGCAGCAAGGACTTCGCCTCGCTCTGCCGGAAGGTCCAGTCGATGAAGCAGCGCGCGACCGACACCAAGCTCGGCCCCGTTGTCAAGCGCGCTGCCCAGGACAAGTCGTCCGTCGGCCTCATCGAGGCTCCGGAGGACGGCCTGGACGAGGGCGGCGAGGAGAGCGGCGAGGATCTGCGGAACGTCGGCTGAGAGTCTCTCCCGGCGTGCGTGAGCCCTTGATCTGAAAGGGCGATCGCGCCGGACGCGCGGCGATCGCGGCGCCCGCTGGGCGCACGCCGAGGGCTGTGCCGAGGCCCGCCCTTGACCCCGCTGCCCACGTCCGTTATCCGCCGGTCCATGCCTTCCCACGACGCCCCGCCCCGAGCCGGAAGCGCCCCCCCTTCGGACCACGGGGGGCGCCCCGTTCACGATGCCGACGTGCTCGTCCTCCGCGGCGGCCGGGTCCTCGATCCGGCCTCGGGGCACGACGGCGAGGCCGACGTCGTCATCGAGCGCGGCACCATCGTTCGAATGGGTCGCGGGGCAGCGGAGGGGTTCGAGGGCGAGGGCGTGACGTCCATCGATTGCCGCGGGCGCTGGGTCGCCCCGGGCTTCATCGATCTGCACGTCCACTTCCGCGAGCCCGGCCAGGAGTACAAGGAAGACATCGCCTCCGGCCTCCGGGCCGCCGCGGCCGGCGGGTTCACCGCCGTCTGCGCGATGCCGAACACCCGCCCCGTCAACGACAACCGGGCCATCACGGAGCTCATGGTCGCCCGCGCCCGGGAGGTCGGCGGCGCGCGGCTCTTCCCGTTCGGCGCGATCACGCTCGGCTCCAAGGGCGAGCAGCTCACCGAGATGGCGGACATGAAGGACGCCGGGGCGGTCGGCGTGTCCGACGACGGCGTCTGCGTGATGAATGCGGCCGTGATGCGTCGGGCCCTCGAGTACGCGGCGACCTTCGACCTGATGGTCTCGCAGCACTGCGAGGATCACCACCTCACGGCCGGCGCGCAGATGCACGAGGGGGCCATCGCGACGAAGCTCGGACTGCGCGGCTGGCCTCGGGAGGCCGAGGACATCATCGTCGCCCGCGACGTCCTCCTGAACGTCCGCGCCCGCGCCCGCTACCACGTCGCGCACCTCTCGACGAAGGGAGCGGCGGCGATGGTGCGCGAAGCCAAGGCGCGCGGCCAGCGGGTCACCGCGGAGGTCACCCCGCATCACCTGCTCCTGACCGACCATGCCCTGCTCGGCTATCCGACCTCCTGCAAGGTCACGCCTCCGCTCCGCGAAGCGGAGGACGTCGAGGCGATGATCGAGGCGCTGCGCGACGGAACGCTGGACTGCATCGCCACCGATCACGCGCCCCACAGCCCCATCGAGAAGGACTGCGAAATGTCGGCCGCCTCCCCTGGGATGATCGGCCTCGAGACGACGATCCCGCTGCTGCTCGGGCTGGTGCGCGAGGGCAAGCTCGGCGCCCTCCGCTTGATCGAGGCCCTCTCGACCTCCCCGGCCCGCATCTCCGGCATCGAAGGGGGGCGCCTGGGGCCGGGCGCGCGCGGCGACGTCGTGGTCCTCGATCCGGATCTGCGCTGGACCGTCGGGCGGGACACGCTGCAGTCCAAATCGCTGAATTCACCGTGGCTCGGTCACGAACTGACGGGCGCATGCATGACGACCTTCGTGGCTGGAAAGGCAGTGTGGGAACGATGAGGCAGCGCGCGTTTCTCGCCCTCGCGGACGGCACCGTCTTCGAGGGGTACTCGGTCGGAGCGGAAGGAAGCACCCTCGGCGAGGCGGTCTTCACCACGGGGATGACGGGGTACCAGGAGGTCCTCACGGACCCCTCGTATTGCGGACAGATCGTGGTCATGACGGCGCCCGAGATCGGCAACACGGGCACCACCGGCGAGGACGACGAGGCCGCGCATCCGTGGGCTTCGGGGTTCGTCGTTCACGAGCTGTCCCCGCTCGCCAGCAACTGGCGCAGCCAGGAGACGCTGGACGCGTACCTGCGGCGTCACGGCATCGTCGCGGTCGCCGGCGTGGACACCCGCGCACTCACGATGCATCTGAGGGACCACGGGGCGCAAACCGCGGCGATCGGCACCGAGGGCGCGGACGCGCTCGTCGCCCGCGCCCGCGATGCCCCCTCGATGGCCGGCCAGGACCTGACGGGCCACGTGACGACGCGCGCCGCCTACGAGTGGACGGAGGGCACCGGCGCCTGGGCGACCACCGCCCGCCCGATCAAGCACCGCGTCGTGGCGCTCGATCTCGGAGTGAAGCAGAGCATCCTTCGATGCCTGGTCGACCACGGATGCCACGTCACGGTGGTGCCCGCGACGACGACCGCCGACGAGATCCTCGCGCTGAGGCCGGACGGCATCTTCGTGTCGAACGGCCCGGGCGATCCCGCCGCCGTCACCCACGGCATCGAGACCGTGCGTCAGCTCGTCGGCAAGAAGCCCCTCTTCGGCATCTGCCTCGGGCATCAGATGCTCGCGCTCGCGCTCGGGGGTCGCACCTACAAGATGAAGTTCGGACACCGTGGCTTGAACCACCCGGTGAAGGACCTCGCGACCGGGCGCGTGGAGATCACCACGCAGAACCACGGCTTCGCGGTCGACGCCGAGTCCCTCGCGGGCCTCTGCGACGTGACGCACGTGCACCTCAACGACGGCACGTGCATGGGCATCGAGCATCGGGGCTCCGGGGCCTTCTCCGTGCAGTACCACCCGGAGGCGAGCGCCGGTCCCCACGACGCGCGCTACCTGTTCGAGCGCTTCGTCGGTCGCATGAACGGCGCGGCCGGCTGAGCCCGAACGCGGCGGAGCCGCGACCTTTGCCGCATCGCGAGCAGGGCGAGCGGCACCCAGCCCCAGGGGAGGACGCCCGCCGTCCTCCCACCGGCGCGGCACCCGCACCCTCCCGGGGAGACCGCGGCGTGGCCGGCGTCGGCCCCCGTCGCCGCGTCGATGGGGCCTCCATCGAGCGCCGCGTCGGGCGCACCGCCATCGGCGTCGGGCCCGCCGTCGACGCCCGCGTCGACCGGTTCCGGACACGCTCCAGGGGACGCGCCGAGGGCGACTTCGACCTGCGCGAGCTCGACGGCGGCCGTGCCCCCGAAGCGTTGCCAGGCGTCGTACGCGCGGGTGCCCCACGTCTCCCCGGCGAGCTCCGGATCGTCGGAGGGCGGGGCCTGATCCCTGAGGAACTCGGCATATTCGCGGGTCGTGCTCTGGTGCCTGAGCCACACCCGAACCGTCAGCGGCCCCTCCCCGCAGAGCCCACCGAACCGGAACGTGGTCTCGTCCCAGTGCCGATATCCGCCCGCGCCGTCGCCGTAATCACGACCGAGGGGCGCCATGTCGAGCTCCTCGGGGGCGCGGAACCCCTCGGGCGGGATCCGGGTGTCCTCGAGCAGCGAGTCGTTGCGCACGAAGTGAAAGCCCTCCGCGAGGCCCTCCCCGATCCGGACTTCGTAGGCGCGCAACTGAGGGTCCCTCGTCAGCGTCCCCGTCGCCTCGTCGAAGAGACCCGAGCCCGCGACGACCCGGCCCGTCGCATCGAGGACGCGGACCTCGAGCCACATGCGGCGCCCTTCCGGGTAGCCCGTCGGGAGCTTGTGGCCGCTCCGGTTCGTCACGCGGACGGTGAGCGTCGCGTCCGCGCCTTCCAGCGCGCTCGACAGCACCTCGAGCGTCGCCGCGGACGCGAGCATGCGCTCGGCGCGGGCGGAGCTCGCCTCGAGCGCCGACGACGCCTCGGGGTCGAGCGAACGCAGCGATTCGGCCAGGGCCAACGGCACCCATACGTTCCCGCCCGCGAGGTCGTGCCGGCTCATCTCCGGGCGCACGATTCCGTCCATCGCAGCCCGCTCCGCGACCTCGGGGAGGTGGCAGTCCTGGCAGGTCTGGTCGCGGTCGCCGAACGCACTGTGCAGCCACTCGCTGTACGTCCTCTCGATGACGAAGCGGCGGCCCGTGGCGACCCCGCCGCGGTGGCCCGGCTCGAGGGGATTGGTGATGTCGTGGCACGCCCCGCAGAGCGCGGAGTCCGAGAGGAACGGCTCCTGCGCGGCCTCGTGACGCGGGTCCTCCCCCGGTCCGTACGCGTAGGGACCGCGGCGCACCGCACCCTCGAGCACGTCGGCGAGCACGAGCTGCGCGTTCTGGATCATCGCGGGATCGGACGGCTCCACCATCCGGTGACACACCATGCAGCCGACCCCATCGAGGTCGTTCGAGAGACCGCCGCGGGCGGCCGGCGCGTCGGGCCGCAAGCGCTGGGGATGATCCGCGTTGGTCGCCGCGTAGTCGGGCAACGACGACCGGCCCCGGAGCCACGCGCTCGGCGTGTGGCACCGCAAGCAGAAATCGGACGCCCCGGGCGCATCCTCCTCGGCGATCGCGAGCGCGGCGCGCACGATGGGATCGCGCCCCGCGCTCGCCATCAACGACCCGCGCCACGAGTCGTAGGGGCCGTGATCGCCCGACACGTCGTAGGCCCCGTGGCAGTTCCGACAGCTGCGCGAGGACTGGACCGGCACGACGATCCCGCCATCCGCATCGACGGGCTGGGTCCCCGGCTGAAAGATTTGCGCGTCGGCACGGCTGGCCGTCAGACACGAGAGCAAGACCATCACGGCGGTGCGCGAGAACACCGGCCGAGTCTACCTCGCCGCTTCCCAGTGGAGATCCTCGACCCGCCCGCGCGGCCGGACGAGCTCGGCCCGGCCGCCCTCCACCATCACCTCCGCGGCGAGCGGACGCCCGTTGTATCGGCTCGCCATCGCCGCGCCGTACGCGCCCGTCCCTCGCACCAGCACCAGGTCCCCCCGCGCCAGCGGCGGCAAGAGGCGATCGCGCGCGAAGAAGTCGCCCGTCTCGCAGACCGGTCCGACCACGTCCGCGAGCGACACCGGGCCCGCCCGCGGCCGGACCGGCGCTGTCGCGTGGTACGCGGAGTACAGCGCCGGCCGGAGGAGCTCGGTCATCCCGCCGTCCAGGATCACGAACCGCTTGCCCGCCTGCTCCTTCACGAACAGCACGCGGCACAGCAACCCCCCCGCATCACCGATCAGCGCCCGGCCCGGCTCGACCGTGACCTCGAGCGTCGAAGCGCCTCCGAACCCGCGCGCGAGTCCGGCCGCGACGGCCTGCCCGAAGGCCGCCCACGGCGCGTTCGGCTCGTCCTCGTCACCGTACGTCACCGGCCAACCACCCCCGGCATCCAGGGTGCGGAGCGGCGCGCCCGCGGCGATGCACTCCCGGGCGAAGGCCGCCGTCAGCGCCACGGCTTCCTCGAGCGGTTGCGCCGAGGGCAACTGCGACCCGATGTGACAGGCGACGGCCTCGAGCGCGAGGTGCGGGCTGCGAACGACGCGCGGCAACAGACGCCTCGCGGCGTCGAGCTCGAGCCC
>CAIKNO010000247.1 GCA_903828805.1 uncultured Sandaracinus sp.
CGTGCGGGCGATCTTCGACATCGCCTTCCACAACGAAGGTCGGGCCACGCAGATCAAGGAGATCGCCGAGCGGCAGGAGATCCCGCCGCGCTTCCTCGAGCAGATCTTCCAGGACCTGAAGCGCGCCGGGCTCGTGGCATCCAAGCGAGGCCCGCGCGGCGGATACCAGCTCGCACGGGCGGCCGGTGAGATCCGGCTGGGAGACATCGTGCGTGCCCTCGAGGGGCCCATCGCCGTCTCGTCCCCGAAGGACGAGCAGCCGATCACCCCCGAGGGAGACGCGACGAGCCGACAGGTCACCGAGGAAGCCTTCGCGGAGGTGAGCCGCCGCATCGAGGCCTGCTTCGACGAGGTCAGCATCGAAGATCTGTGCGAGCGCGGCGAGGCGCTCGGGCATCGCCGCAGCCCGCCGGGCCGCTACGTGTACATGATCTGACGGAGTCGCCCTTGGCCGCGCCCGACCCCCTCGTCCTCGACCCCGCACGTGCGACCGGATGGCATGATGATGCCGTGGACCGGCGCGTCGCCCCGGTGGTCGACTCGGTCCTCGAGCTCATCGGCAGCACGCCGCTCGTGGCGCTGCGCCGCGTGCCCGGCGACGGTGCTGGCCGCGTCTTCGGGAAGTGCGAGCACCTCGCCCCCGGCGGATCGGTGAAGGACCGGGCTTGCCTGGCGATGATCGAGCGGGCCGAGCGCGAGGGGAAGCTCCGCCCCGGGGACTGGGTGGTCGAGGCCACGAGCGGCAACACCGGCGTCGGCCTCGCGATCGTGTGCAGCGTCAAGGGCTACCGACTCGTGCTGACGATGCCGGCCAGCATGTCCCTCGAGCGTCGGCAGCTCCTGCGCGCCTACGGCGCCGAGCTCGTGCTGACCGAGCCGGAGCGCCAGATGGAGGGCGCCGTGGCGGCCGCGGAACGCATCGCGGTCGAGCGCGGCGCGTTCCGGCCGATGCAGTTCGACAACCCCGCCAACCCCGAAGTCCACGCGCGCACCACGGCGCTCGAGCTGCTCGAGGCGATGGGCGGCACGAGGATCGACGCCTTCGTGTCCTCCGTCGGGACGGGAGGCACCGTGAGCGGCGTCGGACGCGTGCTCCGCGCGCACGACCCTCGCACGCGCATCGTCGCGGTCGAGCCGTCGAGCGGACGGGTCCTGCACGGAGAGCCGCCGGGGCCGTCGAAGATCCAGGGCATCGGTGCCGGCTTCGTGCCGGCGAACTTCGATCGCGCCGTGGTCGACGAGCTGCGCGCAGTGGACGATCGGGCCGCCTGGGAGATGATGCGGAGGTTGACCCGCGAGGAGGGTCTGCTCGTGGGCATCAGCGCCGGGGCGAACGTCGCGGTGGCGGTGGACATCGCCCGCGAGCTGGGCCCCGACGCCCACGTGGTGACCGTCCTCTGCGACACCGGCGAGCGCTACTTCTCGCTCGAGGAGCATTTCCGGACGTGACCAGTCGGGCGCGCGTCCTGCTGATCGGCGCGGGCGGCCTCGGCTGCGCGGTGGGGCTGTCGCTGGCCCGGGCGCGACTCCCGTGGGATCTGACGATCGTCGACCCCGACCGGATCGAGGCGTCCAACCTGCAGAGGCAAGTGCTCTACCGCCCCTCCCAGGTCGGCGTCCCCAAGGCGGTCGCGGCGGTCGACACCCTTCGCCTCGAGGCGGCCGCGCACGGGTCCGAGCTCCGCGCCGAGGCCATCGTGGGTCGGGTCACGGCCGGCGACGCCATCGCCCAGGCACGGGCGCACGACCTCGTCATCGAGGGCACCGACCGTGGCGAGACGAAGTTCCTCATCGCCGATGCGTGCGCCCTCGCAGGGACGCCCGTCGTCCATGCGGGGGTCGTCCGGTGGGCTGGCTGGGCGCTCGCGTCCGACGCCCGCCATGGCCCTTGCCTGCGATGCGTCTTCGAGGACCTTCCCACCGGCGCGCCGCTCGCCAGCTGTGCGGAGGACGGCGTCATGGGGCCCGCCGTCGGCACCCTCGGGGCGTTGCAAGCCTCCCTCGCGGCCTCGCTGTGGCTGGGTGCCGAAGGGGCCTCGGGCGTGCTGATCCGGCACGACGCGCGCGCCGGAACCCTTCGCTCCATCCGCGTCGGTCCCCGCGCGCACTGCGCGCTCTGCTCCGCGGATGCCACCATCCTCGACCTTCGCCCCGAGCGCTATCTGGCGCCCGGGTGCGCGGCCTGACCCCGTTCGACAGGAGACTGCAGATGACGATCAAGGTCCGTGTTCCCACGCCCCTCCGCACCTTCACCGCCGGCCTCGACGAGGTCGAGGCCGAAGGCGCGACCGTGCGCGACGTCCTCGCCCACGTCGAGGCCCGCTACCCGGGGATCCAGGCGAGGCTGCTCGACGAGAAGGGCGTCCGCCGCTTCGTGAACATCTTCCTGAACGAGGAGGAGGACATCCGCTTCCTCGATGGACTCGACACCGCCGTCCGCTCCGGAGACGCCCTCCAGATCGTGCCCGCGATCGCCGGCGGACGCTGAGCGACGCCCGCGCCCCGAGCCCCCGACGCCCAGGAGCCCCGTGCTTTCTCCCGTCCCTGCCCGCCGCTTGTCGGACATCACCGAGGCCGTCGGCGCCACCCCGCTCGTGCGGCTGAGGCAGATCGAGAAGGACTGCCCCGGCGTCGAGCTGTGGCTCAAGCTGGAGTACCAGAACCCCGGCGGCTCGGTGAAGGATCGCCCTGCCCTGCAGATGATGCGGGACGCGATCGCCGACGGTCGGCTGACGACGGACAAGGTCCTGATCGACAGCACGAGCGGCAACACGGGCGTGGCCTACTCGCTCTTCGGCGCCGCCCTCGGGGTGCGCGTGCAGCTCGTGATGCCGTCGAACGTGTCGCAGGCGCGCAAGGACATCACCCGGGCGTATGGCACGGACCTCGTCTTCAGCGACCCGATGGAGGGCTCCGACGGCGCCATCCGCCTGGTGCGCGAGATGGTCGCAGGCGCGCCGGAACGCTATTTCTATCCTGACCAGTACGGCAATCCGTCGAACCCGAAGGCGCACTATCTGGGCACCGGGCGGGAGATCCTCGAGCAGGTCGGCGAACGCATCACGCACTTCGTCGCGGGCCTCGGGACCACGGGGACGATGATGGGCACGACGCGCCGGCTCAAGGAGCACATCCGGCCCATCCACTGCGTCGCGGTCGAGCCGGCGGACGCGATGCATGGCCTCGAGGGGCTCAAGCACCTGGCGAGCTCGCTCGTGCCCGCCATCTACGACCCGGCCGTCCCGGACGAAACCCTGCCGGTGACGACCGAGGACGGCTGGGACATGGCCGATCGGGTCGCTCGCGAAGAGGGGCTCCTCATCGGTCATTCCGCGGGGGCCAACGTGTTCGGGGCCCTCACGGTGGCCCGACGCCTCGAACGGGGAGGCTGTGTGGTGACCATCGCCTGCGATCGAGGAGACCGCTACTTCGCACCGATGCGATGGGAGAAGAACCATGTCTGGTGAAACGCTCGAATCCCCCTGGACGACCGGCCCTCTCGACATCGGAGCGGACGTGCTCGCGGGGATCTACGCCCACGCGACAGCCGAGTATCCGAGCGAGTGCTGCGGATTCATCGCGGGACCCGCCTCCGAGCCCGCCCGGCTCGACGAGGCCATGCGCGAGGTGAACGAGGCCGACAAGTACCACCGGCTCGACCCGGAGAGCTTCCCGCGCACGTCTCGGACGTACTTCAAGATCCACGAACTGCGCGCCGCGAAGGCCTTCGATCGCGGGCGCGCGTCCGGACGACCGATCAAGGTCATCTACCACTCCCACTGCGACGCGGGCGCGTACTTCAGCCCCGAGGACGCGGCCACGTTCGCGTCCGGCGGGACGCTGATGTGGCCTTGCGCGTTCCTCGTGGTCAGCGTCGTGGAGGGCGTGGCCGCGGGCCATCGGCTCTGGGTCCACACGCCGGGCACGGATGCGTTCCACGAAGCCGTCCTCGAGATCAGCAACCCCGACGACACCCGCAGCGACCACGCTCCGCGTTGAACCGGACGAGGTCGCGCGAGGCCGACCTCGCGGGACGCATCGGCGAACATCGGGGCACCGAGCGGACTGCGAATGCGGCGCCGACTGGGAATGCGGCGGCCGTCAGGGCACGCCGCGCGCACCAACGAAGAACGGCGGCGCCGAAGCACCGCCGTCGTTCCTTTGGCTGCCGTGGGAGCAGCCTCTCGAGGTGCGAGCCAAACAAGCCCGCGCGCCTCGGCCAACGAAAAACGGCGGCGCCGAAGCACCGCCGTCATTCTCCTGGCTGCCGTGGGAGCAACCGTCTCGAGGAGCGAGCCCGAGGCGCCCGCGCGCCGCGGCTCAGGCCGTCGGCTTGGTGTAGCGGCGCTGCTTGAGGCGGGCCGCCTTGCCCTCGAGGCCACGAAGGTAGTAGAGGCGGCTGCGGCGGACCTGACCGCGCGACACGACCTCCAGCTTTTCAATCCGCGGCGAGTGCGCCGGGAAGATGCGCTCGACGCCGAACCCATCGCTCGTCTTGCGGACGGTGAAGGTCTCGCCGATCCCGCCGCGGGCGCGGCGGATGACGACGCCCTGGAACACCTGGACGCGCTCCTTCTCACCCTCGCGGATGCGGTAGTGGACCCGCACCTGATCGCCCGGGCGGAAGCTCGGCAGGGTGCGCTTGTAGGTGGCCTCGATGGCTTCGATCTTCGGAACAGTGTTCATGGCAGTCTCGAATGGTGAGGGCGCGGGGTCTAGCAGCGACGCCTTGAAGAGTCAATCGCTCGGTCCCACACACCCGGCATGATCTCCATCGGTGACGAAGCCCCGCCCTTCGATGGGCAAGACCAGAACGGGCGGACCGTCCGCTCGCAAGCTCTGCTTTCCGAGGGTCCGGTGGTCCTCTACTTCTATCCGCGCGATTTCACGCCCGGATGCACGCGGGAGGCGTGCCTGTTCCGGGATGCGTTCGAGGATCTCGCGGGCCTCGGCGCGACGATCGTCGGGGTCAGTTCGGACGACGCGGAGAGCCACCGCAAGTTCGCGGCCCGGTACGCCCTGCCCTTCTCGCTGCTGTCGGACGGCGATCGACGGCTCGCCCGCGCGTACGACATCGTCTGGCCGCTCGGCCTCGGAGCGCGGCGCGTGACGTTCGTGATCGGGCGCGACGGACGCATCCGGGGCGCCTTCCATCACGAGCTCTCGATGGCCCGACACGTCAGCGAGGTGAAGGCCTTGCTCGCGACGATGCGCTCGGCCGCGCCGAGCTGACGTGGACCCGCCGGGCACCGCGGCGTTCCCCTTCACGGCGCATCGCGGACCGCCCCGCGCCCCCGCCCGGGTGCGCGCGCCCGCGCTCCCCGAGGCGCGGCGCTCGCCCCGGAGCGACGGGTCAGCGTGCGCCGAGCAGGCGATCGAAGGTGACGGCCGCCGCCGCCCGGACCGAGAGGTGGTTGAACTCCGCCTCGGGCTCGATCGGCGCGACGGTCACGAGGGCCCGCGACAGGACCGACGAGTGCAGTCCATGGGCCGTGCCGAAGAGCACGAGCACGGGGCGCGTCCGCTCCGACAGCAGACGCCGCGCGTCTCCCCACGAGGTCGTGGGTCGCCCCTCGTCGTGCGAGCGCGCTTCCGTCACCCAGATCTCGGGCGCCATGCCCTCGCGCTCGCCCACCGCCTCCACGACGGCGTCGAGGCTCTCGCTGGGCCTGCAGATGGACAGCGCCTTGGTGCGCTCGGGCACGCGCCGCGCGCCCGACCCGGTCCGCCAGTGCTCGAGGATCCGGTCGACCAGCAGGCGCTGCGCGGCGATCGGCGACACGACCCAGTATCCCGACAGACCGTAGGTCCGACAGCTCCGCGCGAGGTCGTGCACGTCGACGTTCGTGATCGCCGACGTCGCCGTCGCCCCGGCACGATCCCGCACCGGGTAGTGAACGAGCGCGGCGTGCACCCCAGGAAGGGTCACTCGCTCCCCTTGCCGGTCGCGGCGTCGGCTGCGTCGAGTTCGTCCAGCACCTTCTGCTCGTCCCGCGACGGAGGGAACGTCGTGAGCAGATCGGGCCGACGGGCCCGCGTCCGTGCGAGGGACTGGCGCTGCCTCCACCGGGCGACGTGCGCGTGGTTTCCCGAGACGAGCACGTCGGGCACCGACTCGTCGCGGAACGTCGCCGGACGCGTGTAGTGCGGGTACTCGAGGCGCCCCGCGGCGTGCGACTCGTCGGTCGCGGACTCGGGATTGCCGAGCACCCCGGGGAGCAGGCGCGACACGGCCTCGATGATCGCCATCGCTCCGACCTCGCCGCCCATCAGCACGAAGTCTCCGATCGAGAGCTCGCGATCCATGCGGATGCGGGCGCGTTCGTCGACGCCTTCGTAGCGACCGCACACGAGCGTCAGCGAGGTGGCCGCGCTGAGTTCGCGGGCGATGCGCTGATCGAAGCGCTCTCCCTGCGGATCGAGCAGGACTCGGATGGGTCGCGCGCCGCCGCGCGCGAGCTCCGCCGCTTCGGCCGCTTCCATGGCGTCCACCAGCGGGCCCGGCCTCATCACCATGCCGCTGCCTCCGCCGTAGGGAGTGTCGTCGACGGTGCGGTGGCGGTCGGCCGTGAAGTCCCTCGGCGTCATCCGCTCGACCTCGATGCGGCCCGACTGCACGGCCTTGCCGACGAGGCCGGTGCGCACGAAGGAGTCGAAGATCTCGGGCAGGACGGAGACGACGTAGAAGTGCATCAGCTGGGCTCGGGCTCGAAGTCTCCCAGGTGGGCCACTTCGATGAGGCGCGCTGTCGCGTCCACGCCGACCACGTAGGGCTCGAGGATGGGGATCTCGAGGAACCCCGACGCGGTGCGGATCCGCAGCACGTCCACGCTCGGCTGCGCGATGACGGCGACGACCTCGCCGAGCGAAGCGCCGGCCTCGTGCACCTGCATGCCGAGGAGGTCGGCGTGGTAGTACTCGCCCTCCTCCGGCTCCGGCAGTTCCGAGCGCGGCACGGCGATCTCCCGGCCTCGAAGGGCCTCGGCGGCCTCCCGGGTGCCGACGCCCGCCAGGCGCAGCACATCGGCCTCGCCCATCGGGCGGGCGGACTCGATCGACATCCTCACCGCGGAGTCCTCGGCACCGACGAACGCGCTGCGAAGTTCCAGCAGGAGCGTCGAGGCGGGGTTGAACCGGTGAGCCCGAACCTCGCCACGCACGCCATGGGGCCGCGTGATCACTCCCAGCACGACGCGCGCGTCCAGCTTCGCATCCGGCATGCGGCTCCGTCTTTCTGGAGCGCGGGCCTGCCCGACGAGGGCCGGCCCAGCGGTCCTATTCGAGGATCTCGAGCACGGCGCGCTTGCGGAGGCGCGCCGAGGTGGCCGCGAGCAGCGAGCGAATCGCCCGCGCGGTGCGGCCATCCTTGCCGATCACCTTCCCGAGATCGTCCTCGGCGACCGAGAGTTCGTAGATGGTCGCGCGGTCGCCTTCGACCACGTGGACCTCGACTTCGTCGGGCTCATCCACGAGGTTGCGGGCGACGAACGAGAGCAACTCTTCGAGCTTCGGCTCGTCCATGGAGTCTCCGTCGCTGGACAGGTGCGAGGGCGTCGCGGATCAGGCCGAGGCCTGAAGGCGGCGGTAGTCGTTGAGGACGTGACGGACGCGCGTCGAAGGCTGCGCGCCGACGCCCACCCAGTGATCCACACGCGAGAGGTCGATGCGCGCATCGGCCACGGGGCGGGTGGGATCGTACGTGCCGATCTGCTCGAGGAAGCTGCCGTCCCGCGGACTCTCCGAGTCAGTGACGACGATGTGGTAGTAGGGGCGCTTCTTGGAACCGAAGCGAGCGAGCCGGATCGTGACCATCGAGAAATCCTGTTGGATTGGCAGGAGCCAGGACGAGGCTCCTCGCAAGGGGTCGCAAAGCTAGCGGAGGGGGTGCGGAGCGTCAAGACGAGGAGCCGAGGAAGGCGCCCGCGTCGTGGCGCGCGGCGCGCGGGTCGGTCCGGATCGGGTGGTCCCGCCGCATGGGAGACGCTAGACCCGCCGCATGATCGCACGCCCAGGTCGAGCGCGCGCACGCGCCCTCCTCGCAGGTCTCGCCTCGCTGCTCGCGCTCTCCGGGGTCGGCGCGTCGTGCTCGGGGACCCGCTCGGAGCCCGCGGCTCCATCGGCGGTGGCCGAAGCGAGGCTGCCTCGCACCGATCTGCGGCTCGTCGTCGCGACCGATCTGCTCGGGTACCTCGAGCCCTGTGGGTGCACGAGCCGACCCCTGGGAGGGATCGACCGGATGGCCGCGCAGCTCGCGGCGCTCCGACAGGACGGGGTGCCGACGGTGTTCGTCGCGGCGGGCGGCCTCTTCTTCGACGGCATGGCCCACGGCGAAGGAGACGCGGCCGCCGCCCAGGAGATCTGGAAGGCCGAGACGATCGCCGACGTGCTCTCCGGACTGCAGCTGGCCGCCGCCGTGCCCGGCCCCCTCGACCTGCGCTTCGGGGTGGAGACCCTCGACGCGCTCCGCGCGCGCGCACGCTTTCCGCTCCTCGGCATGGGCGTCGCGCTGGCGGTGCCGGCCGCCGACGGCGCGGCGAGCACGGAGCGTCCGCTGGCGGGCCACGTCGTGGTGCCGGTCGGTCGGGTGCGCGTGGGGCTGATCGGCGTGACCGATCTAGCGGGCGAGCAAGGCCTGCCCGCCGGCGTGACGCAGCCTGGGTTCGCCCTCGAGGCGGTCGAGGCCGAAGCGCGGGCCGCCCGCGCCGAGGGGGCGTCGGTCGTGCTCGTCCTCGCGGGTGCGCCGCGCCGGACCAGCCGTCGGATCGCGACGAGCGTCCCGGGGGTGGACTTCGTGGTGCAGGGCGGGCTCGACGAGACGACACCGCACCCGCCCGTCGGCGATGAAGGCGCGGTCGTGCTGAACGCCGCCCACCACGGGACCGGCGTGCTGGTGGTCGACCTCGCCCTCGGAGACGGCGCCTCGCCGGGCGTCGCCGAAAGCGCGCGCTGGGCCGACGCGAGCGTGTGGACGCGCACCGTGGAGCGGGACCGGCTCGTGGCCGACCTCGAGCGGCAGCGCGCGCGGATCGCCGGCTGGGAGCGCGACCGCTCGGTGTCGGCGGCCGATCTGGACGCCCGGCGCGCCGAGCTACGAAGGCACGAAGAGCGCCTCGCCGCCGTGCTGCGGGCGCCCGACCTCGGAGGCCGCGCGTTCGATGCCCGCTTCGTCGAGCTGCCGCAGACGGCCCCCCGCGACGCCGCGACGAGCGCCGTGCTCGAGCGCTACTTCCAGCGGGTCAACGAGCACAACCGCGAGGCGTTCGCGTCGCGCCTCCCGGTGCCCCCCGCGGAGGGGCGGCCGCATTTCGTCGGCAGCGAGGCCTGTGGAGGCTGCCACGCGGACGCGCTCTCCTGGTGGCGCACGACCCTGCACGGGCACGCCTACCGGACGCTCCAGGAGCGGCACCGCGAGTTCAACCTGAGCTGCGTGGGCTGCCACGTCACGGGCTACGAGCAGCCGGGAGGCTCGACCGTCTCGCACGTCGGGGCGCTGGCCGACGTCGGGTGCGAGAACTGCCACGGGCCGGGCTCGCTTCACCTCGTCGATCCCGAAGGCGCGGCCGTGAACGTGCGAAGGGACGCCCCCGAAGAGGTCTGCGCCCGCTGCCACACGCCGGAGCACAGCGACCGCTTCGACTATGCGGTGTACCGGCGCATGATGATCGCCCCGGGGCACGGCGCGCCGGCCGCGGGCGGGGCGCCCGAAGGCGCGGCGACGACGGGGCGCTGAATGAGGTTCCGGCCCGGACTGCTGCTGTGGCTCGGGCTGACCGCGTGCGGCGCCGCGGGCCCCGCCCACCGCGCCCGCCCGACGCGCCCACCGTCGCACGCAGCGCGCCACGCCGGGAGCGAG
>CAIKNO010000248.1 GCA_903828805.1 uncultured Sandaracinus sp.
CGCGGCGCCGGTGGCGTCGGCGAAGCGCCCGGCCCCGTCGAGGTCGGCGAGGCCGTCGCCATCGATGTCCACGAACGGCGTCACGACGGTGCCGGAGGCGGGCAACGCCATGCCCCGCGCATCCCGCGCGAGCGCGTACCGCGTGACCCCCTCCGCGCCGAACGCCGGGTCCTGGCGAAGCAGCAGATCGCGGCTCAGCGCGAGGGTGCTCGCGTCGGCAGGGTCCACCGCTTCGGGCGGCTCGAGCGTCGCGAGCTCCAGCGCGAGGGCCGCCTGCACGGCGCTGAACTCCGCCGCTGCGAGGCCATCCTCGGGGTCGCCCGGACGGTCGGTGAGGGTCCGGAGCGCAAGCCCCGCGAAGGCATCGAGGTCGGGGTACGCGAGCGCCGGGCGCGCCACGCCCAGGGCCAAGCGCAGGGGCCGGTAACCCTCCCGCGTGCCGAGACGAGCGAGGGCGCCGAGGGCGTCGTCATCCGCGGCGAGGGTGTGCAGCAGATCCGCCACGAGGCGGGTGTCGCGTGGCAGTCGTTCTCCGGGCGCATCGTAGAGCGGCAGCAACCGACCGAGGAACGCACCGAGGTCGTCGTGGAGCGGCGCCGGCATGAACTGATCGATCGCCGCGGCCAGGCGGGCACGGTTCCGGAGCAGCGCGAGCAGCCGCGGAGGCGCGTCCGCGGGCGCCGGGCCCGAGCCCCGACAGGCTGGCTTCCAGGCGAGGCCCCGGACGTCGGACGGGTCGTGGTCGGACGCCATGCGCTCGCAGAACACCCGAACCACTTCTTCGCCGAGGGTGCCTCGGGGCACGACGGAACGGGTGGTGTCGAAGGGCGTGCACCCGAACGCGCTCCACACGAGCCAACCGAGAAAGAGCGCGCGCCGTCGCATGAACACCCCGTGCCGTTTCGCGTTCGCCGCGTGTCCGACACTACCGTCGCGAGGGCCGACGAAACAAGGCGCAGCCACGGTCGGCACCGGGGCCCGCGCGCGGCGGCCCGTCCCGCTCGAGGGGGGGCGAGTTGCCGTCGACCTGCGCCTCCGCTACGCCGACGGGGTGACCGAATCCTGGACCGTCCGGCGCGTGGTCCGCTGGAGCGCCGATGACTTTGCGGCGCGCGGCATCGAGTCGCCGCGCCTGGACGCGGAGCTGCTGGTGGCGTGCGCGCTGGGCGTGGACCGCGTCGCGCTCTACATGGACCTGGAGCGGCCGCTGTCGACCGACGAGCTCGGGTCGATCCGGGCGCTCGTTCAGCGGCGCCGGCGCCGTGAGCCCGTGGCGTACGTGCTAGGACACAAGGAATTCTGGGGGCGGCGCTTCGAGGTGTCGGCCGACGTGTTGATCCCGCGGCCGGACACCGAGACGCTGATCGAGCGGGCCCTCGAGTTGCTCCCGAACGCGGCTTCGGAGGCGGTCCTCGATCTGTGCACCGGCAGCGGGTGCATCGGGCTCACCCTCGCCGCCGAGCGGCCCGGGATCGAGGTCGACGCGACCGATCTGTCGGCCGCCGCGCTGTCGATGGCCTCTCGAAATGCGGCCGCGTTGGGCGTGGCCCACCGGGTGCGGACGCACCACGGCGATCTCTTCGAAGCGTTGCCCGCGCCGCGCGAGTACGCCCTCGTCGTGTGCAACCCGCCCTACATCCCCGAGGGGGAGCGGGACTCGCTGCAGGAGGACGTTCGACGCCACGAGCCCGCAATCGCGCTCTTCGGCGGGCTCGATGGGCTCGACGTCGTGCGCCGCCTCGTGCGCGATGCGGGCGGGTGGCTCACGCCGGGGGGGACGTTGCTGATGGAGGTCGGTGCCGGACAGGCGGATCACGCGGCGGGCCTCGCGGCCGAGGCGGGATTCGAGGGCATCCGTGCCCATCGCGACCTCGGCGGTCACGAGCGGGTCGTCGAAGCGAGAAGGGCGCTTTGAAGCAGAGTGCCCGCCCCGGCGTCGGACGCGCTCCCATGCGTCCTGTCGCTCCCTGGTTCGTGGCTTCGCTCTGTGCTGTCGGGTGCGCGCTCCTCCCGCTGCCCGTGCGCGCCTTGGACGGTGCAGCATGGGAACGCGTCCTCGTGGCGCATGCGGGCGCGGGCGGCTTCGACTACGCCGGCCTCGCGCGCGACCCCGGCGGCCGGGCCGATCTGAGCGCGTTCCTCTCCGAGGTCGCCTCGATGCCCGACGACGCGCCGATGTCGGCTTGGCTCAACGCCTACAACGCGCTGGTCGTGTCGTCGGTGGTGGCCCGCTGGCCGTTGCGGAGCGTCCGCGACGTGCCCGGTTTCTTCGACGGGCTTCGTCACCGCGTGGCCGGTCGCGACCGCACGCTCGATGAGATCGAGCACGGTGTGCTGCGCGCGCGGTTCCGGGATGCGCGAGTGCACTCCGCGCTGGTGTGCGGTGCCCGCTCGTGCCCGCCGCTCTTCGGCCACGCGTTCGTCGAGGGGACGCTCGACCGGGTGCTCGACGAGCTCGTGCGGGCGTGGCTCGCCGGCGACGGGGCGGTCCGAATCGCCGGCGGACGCGTGACGGTCTCGCCCGTGTTCTTCTGGTACCGAGGAGATTTCGAGCGCGAAGCCGGGTCGGTCGTCGAGTGGATCCGACGGCGCGTGCCGGAGCGATGGTCTGCCGCATCGATCGAGGGCGGCGTGTCGGAGGGGTCCTACGACTGGGCGCTGAACGCCGCGCCTTGACGCCGCGCCGCGACGTTGAGTGCTCGGCCTCGATGGGCTCAGCGGGCCGTTGCGGACGCACGGCGTCGTCGCGCCGCACCCTCCAGGAGCGCCGCGACCCCGACGAGGGCGAACGCCCAGGGGGCGAGCGAACGCTGGGCGGTCGATGGGATGGCGGTCGAGGCGGGGGCGGCGGCGGGGGGGTCGGGCACGGTGCCCGGTCTCAGGGCGCTCTCGGATGGGGGCGCGGCGACGACGAACGCCGCGCGCTCTTCCTCTCGAGGACCGTGTTGGCTGGAGGTCGACATGACCGTCCACGCCCC
>CAIKNO010000249.1 GCA_903828805.1 uncultured Sandaracinus sp.
CGGTAGGCGGAGCGCAGCGCGTCCTCGAAGGCGATGTCCGCGTTGACGACCGCGTCGTTGCGGTAGACGCGGATGTTGGGATCGTTCCGCGCGGCCTCGACGTCGATCAGCAGCCCCTCGGCCTCACGCTGCTCAAGCTGGATCCGCTGCGCGAGCATCCAGAGCCGTTCGATCTCGCCGGTCTGCTGGGCGAGTACGAGGAGGTTGCGCTGCTCGTCGAGCGCGATGGTGCTCAGGTCGAGCGCCATGACCTCGACCTGCGCGTTCGAGTCGATCTGGGCTGCGTCGCACGCTGCGAGCTCCATCCAGCGCCCCGAGTCTCGCTCGGTCGTGGCGATCTGGTCCTCGAGACCGATGATCTCGGTCTGGGTGCGCTGGGTGTTGATGATCTGCGCGACCGCCCCGATGCCGCGGATGACCCCCGCTGCCAACTGCGCAGGGCAGTTCGCGGGACCTACACCCGCCGGCGGGGGGGGTTCCGGCACGCAGAACTTCGAGACGATGGCCTCCGTGACCATCCCGATGGTCGCGCCGATCTGGTCCCCCTGGAGCCGCGCATACGAGATGTCCTCCTGGAGCGATCGGACCCCGGCGGCGGTGTTGTAGCGGTAGTCCGCCACGAGCTCGGTCTGAGCGCACTGCGCAGAGACCCGCCGCCGCTCGATCTCGATGCGCGACAGCACGGTCTCGCGGTCCGACTGCAGGCGGCGATGATCGATCACCGTCTGCTGCGCGTCGATCGTGGCGTTGTAGAGCTGCCCGTTGCCGAGCCGCCCGCAGGGGTCACCGAGCTGTTCGGTCGCCCGGGACTGCGTGGCGTACTTGGCGATCGCCGGGTACACGCGACCGTCCAGCTCGGACACGAAGGTGCCGCAGAGATCGCCGAGCTGGTTTTCGTAGTTGTTGCGGAGCCGGATGAGCTCGGCCTGGAACTGCGCGGTGTCGGTCTGGAAGCTGCGGTTGGACGAGAGCGCCAGGTCCTCCCGGGTCCGCGCGAACGACATCCGCTGCTGGGCCTCCTCGAGCGCGAGCTCGAACGCGTTGCGCCCGCGGAGCTCGCTGAAGCCGCGACCGAGGGCGGGGAACGGGATGTAGTTCTGGGGGAATCCGAAGACGTCGGTGCTGCTGTCGATGGCGCCGTAGACCCGGCGCATGTCGATGAGCGCCTGGCGGTAGCGTCGCTGCGCCTGGGTGATGGCGAGGTCGATCTGCGCTCGATTCGGAGCCGACGCGTTGTTCTGGATGGCCTCCATGAACCGCGTGATGAGGCCGCCTTCGAGGAAGGCGAGGATGTAGGCGCGCTGGGCGACCGAGCGCGCGAGGTCGGGGCGGTTCAGGCGCTGGTAGCGCTCGGCGATCGTCGACCAGGCGCGGGCCCGCTGGGTCGAGGCGCGGATCAGCCGCTCCAGGTAGAGCGTGACGCTCTGGGCGCTCACGAACACGGTGGCCGAGTCGACCGAGGGGTTGCGCGAGAGCGCCACGGTGAAGTCGGGGCCGAGCATGTAGAGGCGGTCGAGCGCGGTCTGGTAGTACTGCACCGCGCGGTAGAGCGAGGCCATCTCGCCCCCGGCGATGCCGGTGAGGTCCACGCCGCCGTCCTCGAGGAGGCTGCCCTGGAACGACTCCCCGCCCACCTCCGCGAGGTCGAAGCGGGACATGAACGCGCGCGTCATCGCCTCGTCGCCCTGCATCACGAGCA
>CAIKNO010000250.1 GCA_903828805.1 uncultured Sandaracinus sp.
AGCAGATGGACACCGGCGCGCGGACCCGCGCCGAGCACGACCATCGGGTGCGTCCGGGTCGCCCGGACCAGATCGCGGACGTAGCCCCGCACCCGATCCTCCACGCGCACGGACGCCCCGAGCAGGCGCATCGCGCGCAACCCTTCGCGCGACACCACCGGCAGGACGCCCGCGCCCACCACGTCGACGCTCCCGACGCCGGCGGTGGCACGGGCGAGGATGGTGTCCTCGTCCTCGACGCTCGGGTACCCGATGCGGAGCTTAAGGAGGAACCGGTCGAGCTGCGCCTCGGGCAGGGGATACGTGCCCTCATGCTCGACGGGGTTCTGCGTCGCGAGCACCGTGAAGTCGGCGCCGAGGTCGTGCCGCGCGCCTTCGAGCGAGATCTGCCTCTCCTGCATGGCCTCGAGCAGCGCGCTCTGGGTCTTGGCCGGGGCGCGGTTGATCTCGTCGGCCAGGAGCAACTCGGTGAAGATCGGCCCCTTCGTGAGCTGGAACGCCCCGGTGCGAAAATCGAAGACGTTCGTGCCGAGGATGTCACTCGGCATCAGATCCGGCGTGAACTGGATGCGTCCGAAGCCGAGGCCGACGGCCGCACCGAGCGCCCGCACCATGAGCGTCTTCGCGGTGCCCGGGACCCCCTCGAGGAGCACGTGTCCCTGCGCCAAGAGCGCGACGAGCATGCCCTCGACCGCGTCGTCTTGACCGACGACGGCCTTGCGGACCTCCCGCACGACGGCGTCCCTCGAGGCGGCGAGCTCGGTGAGCTGATCCATGACCGGATTCATCCCTTCTCGTCGCGGAGCGCGCGCGCGACGTGCGCGTCGATCGCCCGGACGTGTCGTACCAGATCTCGGGGGCTCGGAGCGCCTGCGCGGGCGAGCGCTGTGATGGCCTCGACCGCGGCGGCGCCCTCCGAGGCCCGCCGCATTCTCAACTCACCGGCGAGCCGCGCCGCGCCGTCCTCGGCGTGGACGTGAAGTCGATGGTGGGATGCGATGCGGCCGAGCGCGTGACGCGCGACGAGCCCGAGGGCCCCCGTGCCGTCCCCGCTCCGGGAGAAGAGCGCGCCCACGGCGGCGACGAACGACGCCGTGCCCGAGGGCGCAGGCCCTTGCACCACACGGGCCCCACCGAAGCGCGTGCCCGCCCAGGCGAGCGCGAAGAGCGCCGCGAGGGCGAGCTGCACGACCCACGTCCCGAGGCCCGTCTGCACCACGTAGCGCATCATCGAGCGACGCTCTCCGGCGCCGAGATGGTACTCGTCGAAGAGCAGGGGCCCGTGCCGCCCTTCCAGCAGGCGCGCCATCGCGGCGGCACCGCCGGACGCCACGAGGTCCCGGTTCTGGAAGAGGCTCGCCGACGCGAGCACGACGACCCGGCCGCGTCCGAAGGAGCGCTCGACCGCCGCGGGTCGATCCCCGAGGGTCAGCAAGGTCCGCGCGCTCACGCCGTCGTCGAGGGTGATGCTGCCGGCGCGCCGCAATCCGACCAGGCCGAGGCCCCTGAGCGGGGCGCCCGTGGCCCGGGCCCAGGACGGGTCGGGCAACACCGCGTCGGGCGCCAGGACCTCGGGCGCAGCGCCCGGATCACGCGCCACGACCGCCGGGAGATCCTCGAGGGTCGGGCCGTCGTCGAGGTCCGGTTCCGCGGGCGCGACCCCGGGCGCGGCACCTCCCTGGGGCTTGGGCGACCGCTCGGCGTCGGCGCGTCGCGACGAGCGCACGATCATCGCGAAGAGGCCCCCTTCGCCGAGACAGGCTTCTTCCGAGGGCAGCGTGAGCCGCACGCCGAGCTCGGAGGGCAGGACGCCCGGCGCCCCCGCCGACACCAGCAGACCACCGCGCTCGATCCACCGCAGGAGCGCCGCGCGCTCGGACCGCGCGAGCGGACGGACCGCCGGCTGATCGCAGCCACCGAGCGCGAGCAACGTCCCCCCTTCGGGCAAGCGACTGAATTCCTCCGCCCAACGGCGGGGCTGCAAACCGCGGCGCGCGAGGAAGAGCGAGAGCGCGCGCGTGCCCTCGGGCCCGGCCCCCTGCGTCGAATACGGCAGCGCGTAGCGACCCCGGGCGACGATTCGCCCCCACGCCCCCGCGAGCGCGGCGAGCGTCAGGGCGGCGACGAGCGCGGCCGCGAGGCGACGGGCCGTCACGGCGAGAGGCCCTCCCCCGTCGAGGGCGCCGGCGCATCGCGCGCGGCCCGTGAAGGTCCGCCGTCCACCAGTCGATGGGCCAGCCCGCGCGCACGCTGATAATCGAGCGCCGAGGTGTCCTCACGGCCGTACCACTTGTGATCGAAGAGCCGCGTGAACGATCTGAAATCCACGCGCGTCGGGCCTTCGACCATCGAGCGCAGGTACTGCCCGTTGGTGGACGTCGGCTCGAAGCGCAGGGCGCCGCGCCGGTCGAGCGCGACGAGGGTCGCGAGATAGAGCGCGCGCAGCGCCTCGCGATGCTGGCCGCGCGAGGCGAGGGCGTCGGCGGTCTCGACCCACTCGGCGGGCGCGCGGTCCCGGGGGTCGAGGGCCGCAGGCGTGTCCGCGTTCGCGCCGCCTCGAGGGCCGAGCGCACGCGCGGAGCCGGGCCGCGTGACCAGCAGGAACAGCCCCGCGAGCGCGACGATCGAGGCCGCGAGCCCGAGGAACACCCCGGGTCCGGGCAGGGGCAGCGACGGCACGTCGGGGGCCGAGAGCTCGATCGGGTCGCGCTGCCGCAGGAGCCAATCGAGCGTCCGCTCCACGAGCTGCCGCAGGCCGCGCCCACGGGTGTCCTCGAACTCCCGGAA
>CAIKNO010000251.1 GCA_903828805.1 uncultured Sandaracinus sp.
CCGTCGCAGTCGTCGTCCACCCGGTTGCCGCACAGCTCCGCGACGGGCACGCCCGCGGCCACGTTGCACAGCGTGAGGCCGGTCGCGGCGTCGCACAGAAGCACACCCGTCCGGGCGCACGCGCCCAGGCCGACGTCGCAGGGCAGCCCGAGGGCGAAGTCCTCGTCGACGCTGCCGTCGCAGTCGTCGTCCAGCGCGTTGCCACACAGCTCTTCGCCGGGCGCCGCGGGCACGGCGTCGCACACCGCGGTTTCGCCCGTCTCGCTGCAGACGAGCACGCCCTCGCGCACGCACACCCCCACACCCACGGCGCAGGCCGAGCCGAGGTCGAAGCCCTCGTCCGTCTCGCCGTCGCAGTCGTTGTCCGTCGCGTCCCCGCAAAGCTCCGGACCCTCGGGCTGGCCGGGCTCGGCGGAGCAGGCCAGCTCGCCGGCGTCTCCGCACCGGTAGCGGCCGCCGCGGCGGCAGACGCCCTCACCGGACGTGCAGGCCTCGTCGAGCGGGAAGCTCTCGTCGATCCGCTGGTTGCAGTCGTTGTCGATGCCGTCGCACAGCTCCAGGGCGTCCGGATAAGCCGTGGGATCCGCGTCGTCGCAGTCCTCGCACACGTTCACGCCATCGGCGTCGTCGTCGGCGCGGCAGTCCATGCCGGGCACGCAGGTCACGCCGCCGCTCTCGTCGTCACACTGCTGGATCCCGTCGCGCTGAATCCCGCGGGCGTCCGTGAACTTGCACGTCACGCCGATGCGGAAGCCCTCGTCGGTGCGGCCATCGCAGTCGTCGTCGAGCGTGTTGCAGCGTTCGTCGATGGGGGCGGCGCTGCCGGCGCAGACGCCGTCCCAAAGGCCGTTCACGCAGTGCTCGATGCCGCCGATGCACGCGCCCTCGTCCGTGCCGCAGGGCCGCGTGGCGCCGTCCTCGCAGTCCCGCAGGACCGCGACGTCCGGCGCCAGCATCGCCGCGTCGGGGAGCGGCAGATCCTTGAGGATCAGGATTTCGGCGTCCCGCGCGCTCGACCCGCCCGAACCCGTGGAGTCACCACAGGCGCCGCAGGTGATCGCGATGCACACCCCGATCGCCCACGAGGCGCGGCGCTGAAGAGCTTTGGTGACCATGCTTTAGAAAAAGTACCGCAGGCCGAGACTCGCATCCAAGTCCGGATTCGTCTCGGGGAGGAGGAACAGGCCCGGAGCGATCTCCAGGAACACATCGATGGGCAGGCTCCCGGGGATCCAGGCGATCCCGAGGGGCACCCCGGGCCCCGAGCGCGCCGCTCCGGTCCTCGTGCCCGCGGCCGTGGCCGTTGACGCCGATTTTCCCGCCGATACCTACGTACGGAATGAACGCGTGGCTGCTGTCCCCCCGGACGATCCAGCCGGAGAAGTGCAGGAGGTAGTCCGCGTGCACGTAGAGCGCCGAGTCGTACAGGCTGTAGTCGATGGCGACGTCGAATGCGTGCCGCCGGTCGAGGAAGTATTTCAGCGAGAGGCCCGTGGGCTCCCCCAGGATGATGCCGGCGCCGAACGGACCGCCCTCGGCGTTGGCGTCCCCGCCGGGAACGCCCAGAACGAGCGCGCCCGCGACGAGCGCCGTCGAGACTCCAAGCCGCTCATCCCACATCCAGCGCCTCATATCCCC
>CAIKNO010000252.1 GCA_903828805.1 uncultured Sandaracinus sp.
CATCCCTTTCAAGGTCACCGGACCCGTCCGTCGCGCATGACCTTGGCGGTGGAGACGTGCCGCTGGACGCTGGTCCGAGGCGCGTAGCCCTTCGTGACTTTCTTTTTGGGGCCTCGTGGATGCTTTCGAACGGTTCTCGGGTCGAGGTTTCGAGCGACGGCGATGAGGGTTCGTGCGAGCGCTGCTGGAGTCTGCGAATCGAATTTCTCCCATCGCTCGACGGGGATGGCGATGAGCATGCCTCGATAGTCCGAGCGCACATCGTCGGCGACGTAGAACGTGGAAACCTCGATGCCGGCTTCGTCGAGATCATGGGCGGCGGCGATCGCGGCCTGGATGACGGCGAGGGTGTTGTACGCGACCACGGCGGTGCCAAAGGCGAGGAGCGCCGCGCGCGGTTGGCCGAGCGTCTTGACCTCGCTGGTGAGGGCGGCCTCGAGCCGACCGAAGAGCCCCTCGATGGACCATCGCGTGCGGTAGAGCTGCGCGATCGCGGTGGCCTTGACGGTCTTCGGGAGCGTCGTGAGCAGACGAATCTCGGTGTCGCCATCGCTCGTGGGAGCGTCGAGAACGACGGTGATTCGCCGAAGGGCGAGCGCCGGTTCTTCCCTCGTGGCTGCGAGTTCGACCGGCTCTTCGTGCACGACGCCCGTGTCCACGCGGCCGGTCTTTCGCTTGGGTCCGACGGAAAGGGGGTTGGGATGGGCTCCGTGCTCGCGAAACAACACCGCCGCGCCGTGGTCGGTCGCCATGCGGATCGCGGGCGAGGTGCAGAAGTGGCGGTCGCCCATCCAGAGCTGGCCTTTCGTCGCCGACTCGAGGGCGGCGGGGAGCAGGCCGCGTTCGCTGGCATGACCGTCTTCGCACGGGACGAGATCGATCACCAAGTCGACGTCGGGGTCGTACACGACGAGCGAGTGGCCAGGCAGCGCCGCTCCGCGGAAGCCACGAAGAGGCGCGATGCGCTTCTCGCTGGCGGGAAGGTGGTTCCCGTCGATGATGCGGACCTTCCAGCCAGCAAGGACCGGCTCGGCGCTTGGTCGGAGCGGTCCCAGGACCGGCGCGAGTCGAACGGCGCTGCTGGACACGAGCGCGCGCACCACGTTGGGCTCCACGCGGTTGACCTTGTCGTACAGCGCCGTCATCGAGACCGGCACCTTCTCCCTCATTTTCTGTGCGGCGGCGTGCAGCGAAGGACGCATCCCCAAAGCGACCAGCGACATCAACTCCACCACCGTCGAGAACAGAAGTTCACGCGTGTACTGAGTCTCGCTGTGTTCCTCGAAGACCTGGTTCACCCACTCCGCCCCGATCGCGCGCTGCAGGCCCAGCCGAGCCATCACGGCGACCGGCGCCTGCTCCGAGAACCGCTTGAGCAACTCGTCCATCGACAGCCCCCTTGATCGGGAGCGATTCGATCAGACTCTCGCCTTCATGTCGATCCCGCTTCGGGTCCGTTCGCGAAACCGTCCTGATTTCGAGGGTTTGTGATCTTGAAAGGGATGGGTCTCAGAGGGTGAACGACACGACCGGCATGCGCTGCCGTGGCGCGAGCGTCACGCCGTACACACCGATGACCCGTCCGCCGACCGACACCGAGATCTGGGTGGGCGTCTCGCGGGCCACACCGCACTCGCCCCAGTAGTGCAACTCGACCTGGTACGTCCCTCGAGGCGGGTTGGGCGACACCCAGTACACGTTCTCGATCATGTCGCTGCCGGGCACGCACGCGCCGCGCGCGTCGTGGTCGAGCACGCCGCCCGAGCTGCTCTGGCGGCGCTGGTAGCTGATGACCTCCCCGAAAGGATCGGTCACGTAGAGGTCGATGTCGGCGCCGCTCTCCCAGCGGATGGTCACCTGGATGGCGCCGCTCTCCCAGCCGCACCCTTCGTCGATGCGGCCGTCGCAGTTGTCGTCGAGGCCGTTGCACGCCTCGGACGCGCCCGGCGTGCACTGAACCGGCGTGAGGGTGACCCCGAGCGGCGGCGGCGCGGCCTGCACCCGGAGTTCCGTCGGGGCCTCGGGCGGCCGGAGCTGCACGGAGGCCTGGATCGGCGTGGTCTCCATCGAGGTCCGCGCGCGCAGCACGCACCCCTGCGCGCCGCAGAGCATGGCGAGCGCGAGCATCGAGAGCGCAGGGCGTGGGAAGCGCATGGGGACGGTCTCCGGACGGACGGGGCGGGGTGGCGTGGAAGCGTAGCAGACGGGCCGGACGCTCCGGGGGGCCCGTCTCATCCCGGATCGGACGCGGGTCGCGCGGTGCCGAGGACCGCGCGCAGGGGCCCGGGATCACGGAGCTCGTAGAGCACGGGCGGCACGCTCTCACGCGAAGGCGTCATGCCGGTGAACGCACCGCTGTCGCCCAGCGCACGGCCTCCGGGACCGTCGAGGATCAGCACCGCGTTGTGCAGCCCCCACCACGACGGAGTGGTCGCGACGTCGAAGATGCGCGCGCGATCGATCGAGAGCTCGGTCCGACCGCGGCGGATCAGCAGCCGGCGGGAGGTCACGACGTATTCGGTCTGCCGCCCCTGCTGACGCGCGCGCACGAAGCCGAACCACACGAGCCCGCCGCCGACCCCGAGGATGAGCCCCGCGGTGAGCAGCATCGCCGACGAGAAAAACACCCACGTCCACGACCGCTCGGAGAGCCCCACCTCCTCGAGACCGACGAGGATGCCGAGCCCCGTGAGCGCATAGCGCACGCCCGTCGCGACCACGGCCACGCCGAGCAGCCCGATCGAGAGATCGCGCCACCCGAGCAGCCAGCCCTCCGGGCCCGCGCCCCAGAGCACCTGCTCGTCGACGTCGAGGCGATCGGTCAGGGGCAGCTGCTCGTCCCCGGCGTTCGGAGACGCCGTCTCGCCGCGGACGAGCGAGAGCACGCGGTCCGGCGCCTCGATGTCGTGCAGCACCATGCGCTGGCCGCGCGAGAAGGGGCCGAAGGGCACCGAGCGCACGAGCTCGAGGTGCCCGAGGCCCGGCACGCTGCGGTGCCAGCGCACCCGCGCGTACGTGAGGGCGTGGCTGTCGATCGAGCGCACGGAACGGCCCCGCTTCCAGAGGACACGGCGGTCGGTGATCATGAACCGGCACGGGTCGAGGAGGTGGCGCGGCGCGAGGAGACCGCCGATGACGAAGACCGCGGCGTCGCACGCGAGCAAGAGCGTGCGCGACCCGTCGCCGACGCCCGCGATGCGCCCGAGCGCCGCGAAGAGGCAGGCGATGGCGACGAGCACGACGCCCGCCGAGGGGCCGAGCGTCCACAGCAGGTCGCGCGGGACGCCGGGTCGCGGAACGCCGGTCCAGAGGACCCGTTCGGAGGGCAAGAGCCGGAAGGCCCGTCGTTCGTCCGCGGCCATCGCCCGGAACGTACCACCGAGCGCGCCCCGCGGCCCCCGGGCGGGCGGGCCGCGTCCCGGATCAGCGACAGAAGCGCCGGCCGGGATGCGGCGCGTGCGACCACGCGCTCCTGCGTTCGAGGAACGCCCGAACGTCCTCGTGCATCGGGGGCGGAGGCGCCGGCCCCTCCGGCGCGCGGGGCTCCGGGCCGGCGGTCCTGCGCGGGGACGCCGCCGGCACCGGTTCGACGCCCGCGGCCTGGAGCGCGTCGCGGTGCCACGGGTAGATCGGTGCGGCATCTCGGCAGCCCGCGCGCACATCCTCCGCGGAGCAGAAGAAGCGCACGTGGAG
>CAIKNO010000253.1 GCA_903828805.1 uncultured Sandaracinus sp.
AGCCCGGCGGGAAGCGTCCAGCCGCCGCCTGGATCGAGAGGCCACCCCAGCCGGAGTACCCGGCGAGGACAGTGCGCTCGTCGCTGCTCGGGGCGCGCTTCTGGGCGTAGAGGTTCGCGGCCGTCGCCATCGCGGCGATGTTGCCAGCCGTTCGCTTGGCCGCCGTCCAAAATTCCGGGATGTCCTCCTGGACGAAGGCCGCGTTGTTCGCGGCTTCCATGCGCCGGAGCATCGGCCCGAGGTTCTGCTCGATGACCTGTTCGAGCAGCGAGCGGTTGCGATCAACGAAGTCGTCGAGGTAGTCGATGTCCACGCCTCGGGGGAGGCGGGTGCGGACGATGGGGACGACGGCGTCGAGGAGCTGGGCGGCGGCGGTCATGGGGATGCTTCCTCGGTGCGCTCGACCGGTCCGACGGACGAGCAAGTGAAATCTTTCAGTCGGTGTTGCGAAACGGACAGCCCGGTGGTACTTGTCTGTCCATCGCGAGGCGAACCGTGAACCGTATCGGACTTGTCATCGAAGAACGTCGTTGTCACCTCGGGCTTTCCCGGCAGGCGCTGGCGGAGTTGATCGACGTGACAGCCCAGACGGTGCTCAGCATCGAGCGCGATGCCGACTACAACCTTGGCACTCGACTGCTTCGCCGCCTCGAAACGGCGCTGCGAGTCGAGTTCCACATCACCATGAAGGAGGACGTCATCATGAACCGCATCCGCTTTGGAAACGACGAGTTGATCCTGCACATCCGGAAGCACCACCCCTGCAAGTGGACGAACGACCAGCTCGGCAAACGCATCTGGGTCTTTCTCCGAGACCACGCCGATGGCATCAAGGTCGCCGAGGACGTCGAGTGCCTCTGGAACACGATGCTGAAGTCCCGAGCCCCCGATGCCCTTCCGCGTACTGCGGCGCTGTTCGAGTTCAGGGCCGACGCACTCCCAGCTCTGTTCAGCTTCCTGCGCGACCTCGCAGGGCGGCAGCCCGGCGACGCGGCGGATCCCGAGTAGGAGCGCACCTCCGAGCCACAGAACCGGGACAAGGACGCTCATGGCGTCCCCCCGACCATCGGCTCGCCGGTCAGGCCGGGCGTGAGCACCTTGACGGCTTCGGCCGCTTTGAGCGGATCTACCCCGCGCTCCATCGCCAGGATCGCGATGACGAACATGTTGAGGAGCCAGAGCAGCAGCATCGCCCACGGCACCCAGCGAAACGGCGGGTTGTTCCGGATCTCCCGGATCTCGGTCTTCAACTCGCCGAGCGCGGAGACGACGGCCGCCCCGTTGCCACGGATCTCGGACACGAGCGCGGCTTCGAGGGGCGTGAGGAAGCCGTCCGCGAGCTGGGCCGCGAGCGTCGGCCGTGGACCCACGGGCGGGGCCACGGCGGGCGGGATCTGCCCCACCGGCGTCGCCGGCTCGGACGCCGTCGTTTCGGACTCGGCGGCGTTCACGCGCCACCTCCCATCGACTGCGCGGCCTGCTTGATGGCGTCGGCGAAGGCGTTGACGAGGAGCTGGTCCTTCACCGGGTCCACGTCGGCCGCCTTCGTCTTGCGGGTGCGCGTCGGCTTCGGCGTGGTCGGTGCGTTCATCGGGGCCGCAGCGGGCGGCCAGACGGGCTGCATCGAGACGGTCGGCCTCGAGGTGGCCGCGGGTGCGCGCCGCAGCTCGGACCCGGCGACCGTCTCCGCCAGATCGGTGCCCTCGCGGAGCATGTTCACGGAGCCGTCGGCGCGAACGTCTTGCACGATCCAGAACTGCCCGCGCCAGGTCACACGGTCGCCCCACGTCCAGCCGGACTCGCGCTGGCCGATGCCGGTGGCCAGGTCGTCGGGGGTGCGGTGGCCGACGCCGAGCTTCTGCTGGCCAGCGGCGCAGGACTTCGCGGCGCGTGCCGCCGCGAGCGACACCCGCTCGGAGATGCGCCGGAGCGTCGTCACGATGTCGGGCTTCTCCCCGCGCTCGAAGGCGTCGCGCGCCTGGGTGTAGGCGTCCGCGCCGCGGCGCAGATCCTCCCAGGCCATCTTCTGCTCCTTGCCGGAACAAAGCGGCGACTTGACGAGCGCCTCGGCGTAGCGGAGCAGCTTGCCCGCCCGGGTGAGCAACTCGGCGGCCTCGGTCGTTCCCCACAGCGAATCGGCGAAGCCGTCGAGGGCCTGGGCCTCCTTGACCGTGGACGCGGCGATGTTCGCCACGCTCGTCGGGCAGGACGGAGCCTCAGGCATCGGGATCTCGGCGAGCGTCGGGACCGACCTGACTGCGGGCGCGACGCTCTCGGGGGCCTGCCCGCGCATGAGCGCGCTCGCGTGTTTCGTGGCCTTGCCCTTCTCGCGCAGCCCGAACTTCGCGACGACCGCGCCCACGTCGTTGACGACGACCCAGCCGTCTGCGGCCTCGATGGCGCGGAAGCTGGACTTGCCCTGGTACCGCTCGGTCGGGTCGCGGGGCTCGGGGCGGACGCGGGGCGGGTACTGCGCCGCGAACCCGGCATCGACGGCGTTGCGACGGTGCGTGTCCCGGAACGAGCATGCCTCGCTCACGAGCCCGATGACGAGGCCCATTCCGGCGGCGATCGCCACGTTCAGGCCGTCTCGGGTGACGGACTCCTGCTTGGCCGTGGAGAACCACTTCTGCGCGCGCACGAAGCTCGCGGTCCAACGCCCGTCGTTCGTGGACTTCAGGTGCAGCGTGCCATACGACGCGACCCGGCGTTCGAGCTGGACCGACGGCGTGCCTTCGATGCAGAGCAGCGTCCCCTTCCAAGTGCCCTTCAGCGTCGCGGGACCGACGGGAGGCGGATTCGCCTTCATCCGGCGGATCTCGGCGACGGCGTCCGACGGCGCGGTGTCGCTTTCGGGCGCGTGCGAGGGCGCGTGGCCGAGGTCCGTGCGCCAGACCTTCGCCGGCTCCTTCTTCACCTGGTGGACGAGGACCGCGGTGTTGTCCCGCGGGCGCATTACGAACGCGACTTCGCCGCCGCAGCCCTTCCCGTAGGCGAGCAGCACGCGCGGGACATCTTCTTCGGCACCGACGATGTTGAGACGGAACTTTTCCATGTGGGATTACCCCTTTCCCAGCTTGGGAACGATGAAGATGGCGGCCCCGGCGATGCCGAGCGCAGCGAGGAACCAACCCCAGCCGCTGCCGGATGGGTCGGGGGGAGCGGGCGGGGCCGAGCTGGGCGCGGTTTCGTTGATCTTCGCGAGCTGGTCGGCGATGGACGGGTTCTTCTCGACGAGGGCGACCTCGTCGGAGAGCGTCTGAGCTTCCTTGTAGTGGACGACGGCCCAAGCGACGCCCGTGAACGCCACGGCGATGACGGCGCCCGCGACGGCCAGGGCGATCACGATCCCGGCCCAGCCGATCTGGACGGCGTTGCCTTTTTCAGCCTCGTCCGCCGGACGTTCGTAGGGCATGTAGCCCTGCGCGTGCGCCGTCCAGGTCGTGAGCAACTCGCCGGTGCGGGTCAGTGCGGCGGCGAGCGCCGGTCCGACGGGTTCGCGGCGCGGGCCTGGATGATCCGGGCCTGGAGCTGGATGATCCGTGCGCCGGTGGAGCCGAGCAGCGAGCGGTACGCGGCGACCACGCGGGCGAGAGCCTGCGCGTTGGACACCGCGTAGGCTTCGACGCTCGCAAGCGAGGACTCGGCGGCGATCCGCATCGCGTTGATGCGCTCGGTGACGGCGCTGCCGCTGACCGGGAGGGTGGTCGCCATGATCAGCTCCTCGGCGTGCAGTCGCAGCCCGCAGTGGGGGCAACGACGGGCGCGGGTGGGTAGGCGGGCTGCACGGGCTGGGCGGGGGCGGTCGGCTTCGGCGCGAGCGCCTTCTGGATCTGGTTCTTCACCAGCGGGTACAGGAGCAGCGGGAGAATACCCACGTTGTCCCCGGCGATCTTCTTCGCGGCGGAGTCCGAAACGAGTTGCACGATGAACAGGCCGGGCTGGACGGTCGCGACCATCGCGCGCTGGCCGGGCCGGGTCTGGATCTGCGCACCGGTCCCCAGCGGGACGGGCTTCGACCAGCGGGCCGCGACGAACCGCTCGGCCCGCTGCATGAGGTCACGCAGCGGGCGCTTCTTGGCAGGCTCCGCGCCGACGTAGCCGTCGAGCCAGTTGCCCTCGGTCGCTGCCTCGTCGTCCGCAGGCTCGGCCGCGTCCTCGACGCCCTCGTCGGACTCCTCGGTCTCGCCGGGCTCGGCCTCGGGGATGTCGTCGAGCGCGGCGTCGGTCTCGTCCTCGCCGGGCTTGCGCGGGCGGGACGGCTTCTTCGGCTTCCAGCCGAGCGCCCGCAGATCGCTCATCACGACGCGCAGGTTGACCTTCGCCTTCTTGACCGCCCCCTTCCAGAGAAGCGGGCGTTCGATGGTGAGGTGCGCGATGCGGCGCTTGAGCGCGCGGGCACGGCGGAGCTTGCGACGGATCTGCCGGTCCTTCGCCGAGAGCTTCTTCGGGCCTGCGACCTCGCCCGCGAAGTTCGGGCCGGAGAAGTCCACGATGCGGGCGCGGATAAATCGGGAATTGGGGGTCATGAACGAGCCCTCCGTGCCGCGAGCTGGCGGCGACGCTGGATGATGGAGTGACGTTGGACGCGGCGAACGTGGTCGGGGTCGCGACGGATGCCCGCCAGGCGGACGCGGGTGACGATCCGCTCGTGGCATTCCTGCCCGTTCAGGCGGTCGGGAAGCATCCCGAGCCGGGCCGAGGGGTCGTCGAACCACACGGCCCCGTTGACGGAGTAGCGGACGATGCAGTGGTACAGGCCATGCTCGCCCTGACGGACGGACGTGGTGAGCGCGACCTCGGCGGGGATGGTCGTGAGGTTCGCTGCCTTCGCGGCGGCGTAGCCGGGGTCGCGGGGAGAGAGGGCCTTCCAGCCCCGGGCGATCAGCTCCCCGGCGCGTGCCGCGGCGAGCGCGTCGCAATCCTCCCAGCCCTGCGCGAGAAGCTGGATGTAGTCGCTCCAAAGCTCCTCTTCCTCGCGGTCGTACCTCACGCTGGTCGCGTAGAGCAGCGGCAACGACGGCCGCTCGCGCAGGAGCCGCGCGTTGCAGCGCGCGAGCCAGTTCAGCAAGCTGACGGCATCGCGTTCGTTGAAGGTGAGGGCGACCTTGATGATCACGGGGGCGGCTCCGATTGGGGCGAGGTGGGGAGGGAGGACGGGGCGAATCAGCTCGGAGAGAGCTGAAAGGGGCCGGTTGCGACGATGTCCACGGCGAGGTCAACGCTGGGGTTTGCCGTGCCGCCGAGGACGACGCGGGCGCGCACCCAGGGAAGGAGGAGGCTGTTCGCGGAGTCGATGATCTCGGTGTAGAGGCCCGCGGCGGTTCGGCTGGTCCCCGACGCGACATCGACCCAGAGCACCCCATCCACCGATCCCTGGATGACGAGCTGGGCGGTGGGCTGCGTGCCCCCCACGACGTTCATCACCGTCACGAACCGGTAGTCCTGCGCCGCATCGGTCTGCCCGTCCGTCTGGTCGGGGAGGATGCGGACCGGCTTGCCTTCCGTGGTCACGGCGACCGCGCCGGGCTGCGGGATCATCATCAGCTTGGAGCCGACTCGGTTGCAGTAGCATTTCATGGCGGGAGTCCTCGGGAATCGGAAAGGTCAGAGATGGAGCAGGAAGACCACGCGGTAGGCGTAGGAGCCGGACGGGAGCACGCACCGCACGGTGGCGGCGTCTCCGAGGGGCACGCCCGGAGCGGGCTGCTTGTCCACGGCGTACCGGGCGCGGGTGGTGGCGTTCACGTCGAGCAGCTCGACGAAGGTGGTGGCGTTCAGCGTGGAATCGGACAGTTCGAGGCGGATGAACTTGGCCCACGGGGGCGGGACGACATCGACGTTGCCGCCGCCGCCCCCGATGAGTTGGGCGCTGCTGCCACGGACGGTCCACTGATTTTCGGTGTCACACTGACCGTCTGCGATGGCCGCGCGAGCGGCGATGTCCGACGAGGTTGACAGGTTGGAACCGAAGATCTGAAGCATCGTCGCGTGGACGCAGACGCGGGTACACTTGGGAACGTCGAGGTACGCCGTGCGATGGGCACCGCCGCCACCGGACCAGACCAGGCGCGCCTCCCAGGGAGACGCCTCGTCCGACC
>CAIKNO010000254.1 GCA_903828805.1 uncultured Sandaracinus sp.
CCCGCCCCGTTGGTGCCGAGGAACCCGACGCGCGCACCCCGGGCGATGTCGAAGGAGATCCCGTCCACCGCCGTGATGACCTGGGTCGGTCGGGAGAAGAGCGCGCGCGTGGCGGCGAGCAGACCCGCCGAGCGCGGGTGAACGCGGAACTCCTTGCGCAGCTCGCGCACGACGAGGTGCGGCTCCCCCGACCTCGGCGCGCTCATCGACACGCTCCCGCGGCGTCGGCGGTGATCTCCGCGCGCAAGGACTCCACGTGCGCGAGCCACGCGGTCCGCACGTCCTCGGGCACCTCGTGCGCCACCAGCACTTGCCGCAGCAGCTCGCGGCGCCGGTCGAACTGGCCGCCGAAGATCCGGTGGGCCGAATGCGCGTCGCGCAGCGCGCGGCCTTCGTAGACCACGCCCGGCGCCCCGAGGAACGTCGCCGCGAGCTCCCGCTCACGGGCCTCGAGCCGCGCGAGGTCCACCCGGGCGAAGAAGAAGCCGATCATGGGATCGCGCGCCATGCGCCCGACGAAGTCCGCGATCACGGCCTCCAGCCGCGCCGCGCCGATCCGGTCGTAGGCATCGCTCATGGGAGCCGAGGTGTAGCGCCACGCGGGCCCCCTTCCCAGGGTGTAGTCTCGAGGACCGATGGAACTCCGCAGGAGCGCTTCGCGTCCGTGGGTGCTCGCGCATCGAGGGGCCTCCGCGCACGCCCCCGAGAACACCCTGCGTGCCTTCGACCGGGCGGTCGCCGACGGGGCCGACGGGGTCGAGCTCGACGTGCGTCTCGCGCGCGACGGGGTCGTCGTGGTCGCGCACGATCCGGATCTGATGCGGGTCGCAGGCCGCCCCGAGGCCATCGCCTCGCTCGACGCGGCGACGCTGCGGACCATCGACGTCGGGGGCGACACCGTGCCCAGCCTGGACGAGGTGATCGATCTCCTCGGCCCGCGCGGCGCCCGGATCAACGTGGAGGTGAAGGGGGACGTGCCCGACCGCATGGCCCTGGTGCGCGCGGTCGCCCGGACGCTCGGGCGGCGCTCGGCGGCGGCCCGCGAGGCGCTCTTCGTCTCGTCCTTCCGTCCCGAGGTCTTGCTCGGGTTGCGGGCGCTGCGGGCCCACGTCCCGCTGGCGTTCCTGTTCGACGATGCCCACACCGGGCCGCTCCGCGCCGCGTGGCTGCGCCGCGTCGTCGGCCCCGATGGCCTCCACCCGGAGCACACGCTGTGCACGCCGGGCGCCGTCGGACGCTGGCATCGGCGCGGCCTCTTCGTGAACGCATGGACGGTCGACGACGCGGCGCGGGTGCGCGCGCTCGACGCGGCAGGCGTCGACGGGCTCATCACCAACGACCCCCGGGCGGTGCTCGCCGTGCTCGCCGGCCGCTGCGGAACCGGTCGAGAGGGCGGCGTGGAACGGCGTTGATCGGCGCCAGAGCGGCCATTCCGTGGCGTTCAAGGCCCGTGCCGTTGCGGTCGGGGCCGGGAATCACTATATACGGCCGCCGGACCGACCCGGTCCGAAGATGAGGAGCATTCGTGGCTAGAAAGAGGCGCGGCGAGGATGCGTTCTACGCAGACGAGGACACCAGAGACGATCACGTCAAGCTCGACGGTGTGATCACGAACGTGTTCGCAGGTGGGCAGTTCGAGATCAAGACCGACGCGGGCGCCGTCGTGCGCGCGCAGCTCTGCGGCCGGATGCGCAAGTACCGCATCCGCGTGATCCTCGGGGACCGCGTGACCGTGGCGCTCAGCCCCTACGATCTCACGCACGGCATGATCGTCTACCGCGCCAAGTGATTCAGCGGACCCGGCGCACCTCGGAGACCCCGAGGCGGTGTTCGAGCCACGCCACCGCGCCGGTGGTTCCGACCCAGATCCGATAGGTTCCCGCCGCCCACGCCCCTGCCGACACCTCGGGCCGCTCCTCGGCCCCGACGTCGCAGAAGAATCGCCCCGTGGGGGTGAGCACCACGAGCGTGAGGTCTTCGTAGCTCGCGGCGTCGAGGTAGAACTGCAGGAAGTCGAAGTCGTCGACCAGCGTCACGACGTGGCTCGGGCTCGCGCTGACCCGGCCGAGGCAAGACGCCCCGAGCGCCGACGCCTCGACCACCCCGCCGGCGATGCCCTCGAGGACGCGCGGATCGGGCAGAAATCCCCTTCGAATCCGAAGATTTCCGTACACGCCGTCGGTGCCGTCCACCGCCAAGCCGACGTCCCGCGCGAGGGCCACGCCCATCGCGGCGCTGGTCTGGTTGCCGAGCCCCGGCCGGACGCTCGCGAGCTCGGTCAGCCGGACGGCGTAGTCCGTGGAGATGCCGGACTGGCGCGCGCCGACCCACACCTCCGTGCGGCCAGCGGGGAACTCGCCCTCCACCGAAGGATGCGGCCCGAAGCGATCCTCACTGCACAGCCAGCGGCCATCGGCGAGTCGCACCGCGAGCATCAGGTCGCGCGGGCCCGTCGCGAACACCCGCAAGAACGCGAAGGCCGAGTCGAACTCGAGCACGTGGCTCGCCCGCTCTCCGACGAAGCCCGCGCAGCCGGTGCCGAACGAGGCCGCGTCCCGCGTCGCGGTGACGTGCCCTTCGAGCACGGCCGGGTCCGGCACGAAGCCCGTCCGCACGTGGACCCTGGCCTCGACCTCCTGCGCATGGGCCCGTCCCCCGAGAACGAGCCCGAGCACGAGTCCGAGCGCGCAGGCTGCACGCCTCGCGGGTGCCGAACGAACGCCCGCGCGGCATCGCATCAGCGCCCACCTCCGACGCGCCCCGAGCGCCGCTCGAAGAACGACGCCGTGTCCGGGCGGCTCGAGAACCAAAGGAAATACACGTCGAGCGCGACCCTCAACGCGAGCGCGAA